>CAISKH010000289.1 GCA_903885865.1 uncultured Mucilaginibacter sp. | reverse complement strand
CCGAGGTATTTGTTGATGCCAACATAATGCGCACCTTTATTAATGATGGCAGCGAAATGGGTGGCTATGCCGATGAAACTTATGGCAACAACGGCCAAGTTGCGTTATACGTTAACGGTGGTACAGCACAGTTTAAAGATATCATGTATAGAAATGTTGGTCTCAAGGCCATGCCGAAGGAAGCATCTTCACCACGATATAGGGTACAGCATATCAGCGATATGTATTACTCGTGGAGCGCAGCAGCTGCCGATTTTAACAAAGACGGCTTTACAGATATTGTTGCCGGCCCATATATTTATTATGGCCCTGATTATACCCGATTCAGCGAAGTTTATTTGGCCCCTGTGCTTAACCCGGGCAAAGATTTCGCGACTGTAAATTGCCAGTATGCTTTTGATTATAATGGCGATGGCTGGCCCGATATATTGACCGGCCCCCCAACTTCAACCTTATACATTAACCCCAAAGGAGAGAATAAACGCTGGGAAAAATATGATGTGGTTAAGGGTATTCAAACAGAAATTACGGTACTAAGAGATATTGACGGCGACGGAATACCCGAACTGGTGTATGGCTCAGGCAACGCTTTGTACTACGCCAAACCCGACCCTGCCGATGTGACCAAACCCTGGATACAGCACCAGGTATCTGAAAAAGGGTATTCCGTCGTGCATGGCATTGGTGTGGGCGATATTAACGGCGACGGCCGAATGGATATAATAAATGTAAACGGTTGGTGGGAACAGCCGTCCGCCGGGCAAAACCAGGGCTTGTGGACCTACCATTCCACGGCGTTTGGCCGGGCCGGGCACCGCAGCTCGGGAATTGGCGGCAGCGTAATGGCTGTTTATGATGTTAACGGCGATGGCTTAAATGATGTAGTGACCAGCCTCAACGCGCATGGTTTCGGCATGGCCTGGTACGAGCAAAAGCGCGACACGAAAGGCGTTATAACGTTTGTGGAGCACATGATAAATGATGATTATTCCTTTAAAAATAATGCAGGCGGCGTGGCCTTCTCCCAGCAGCATGGCTCAACCTTTGCCGATATTGATGGCGACGGCATACCCGATTTTATTGTAGGCAAACGTTACTGGACGCATTTGGATGATTTTTACGACCCGGACCCTTACGGCCCGCCGGTATTATATGTTTATCGCACCGTACGAGACAAGAAAGCACCCGGCGGGGCCAGGTTTGTGCCCGAACTGGTGCACAACCGTTCAGGCGCGGGTTCAGATTTGCTGGCCGTTGATCTGAATAAAGATGGGAAAATAGACATCGTGAGTTCGACTGACAGAGGAACGTTTATATTTTGGAATGTTGGGAAAAAATCGCCGAAAGGTGCTAAGTCCGCAATTAAAAAAAACGCGGTTAAAAAATAATTTGTATTGAAGAATATATTGGCCTCCTTGATAAGCCGTATAAAATTGCCACTCTTTCGTTCGTATAATTGTAGCAACAGCAGGGTAAACTATTTATCATCACTAAATCGCTTCAGCACCTTTCGCCCCAGGTCGTAACTCACGCGGAATACTTCCTGGTTATCATTAAAATATCCCGGTGTAAAATGAAAGCTGGCTATAAATTGCCCTTTCAGGTGTTTGAACAAAAAGGGTGTATAAATTAAATCGATGCGGTTATAAGTGGGTTTTGTATAATATGAATCGCCGTAATTGATCTGGCTGCCCTGCCCATGGTAAAACTCCTCGAATATGGCGAAACGACGATAGCCGGCATAGGCGTCAAATACAACGCCGGCGGGTGTTTTAAAGCCGTCAACACCGCGTTCCCGTTCTAACGAAAACAATGTTCCTGCTTCGAATGATAAAGAATCGAGTATTGTTTTATGGCTAAAGTCCAGTCCCAGTTTTATTTCCCCGCCGCCATTGTCATTGATGTGATCATTGAGTAATAACACCTCTGCCCCGGCATCGTGCATCAGGAAAAAATAATGCACTATATAAAAGGGGCCATGCGTGGTGGGTTTGTATTTACCCGAAAAGCCAAACAAAAACTGTTCGCGCTGGGTAACCGTTTGCCGGCTCACCCAATCTATCCACCCGGTTTCTGTAAAATTACCGGTTTGATAACGTGCAAGCAAGCCTTCTATATTTGGGCGATAATACAATAAGGTATCATTTAACAAGGCGCGTGGGTAATCGGTAAGCAAACCTTCGCGCGGAAATTCGCCTGCATTGAACAACCATTTTTTACTCTTAAAATGGTAATACGCCACCGGGTCGGCTTTACCAAAAAAGGGTATGGCGCCAAACTCATGGAAGGCATTAACACCAACAATAAAATGGTTCAGGCTATCCAAATTCAGCCCGAGATCGAGCGTGGTGCGTGTGCCCGAATAAGTACGCGAACGCGGAATAAAGGCCTTATATTCCCGGTTATCCAAAAACCCAAGGCCGTTAAAATTAATATCCAGGCTTTGCTGCGCCAACGCGGTTGTGCTTGTTATGGCCGAAATTATAATTAGTAAGTAAGCTTTTTTAAACATACGTTAAGGTATTTATTCAACTTCAACAGTAATGATATTGCTGTTTTTGCTTCCTCCAAACGGTGCGGCGCTTATTGAGAACATTACTTCGTATTTGCCTTTTTGCGATGGCGCGTTTATATTAAAAATAAAATGTTTGCTTTCTCCGGGATTTAAAACCAGGTTGTTAAAACTGCCCGGGGCCCTCTGGGTATATGCCGAACCATCGTCCCGGTAAAAACACGCGTCCATTGCTACCTCGTGCAGCGTTTTATTGTTGCTAAAGTTTATTTGGTAAGGATATGGATTTGTAATGGTTAAATCAATATCCTTTTTATCTCCGGTATGTAATTTTAATTGATCAATCTGGGTTTCGATCTTTACCTTTTGATAAGTGCGCACATCGTCCACCCATTCAACATACCATTTGCCGACTTTTATTTTTATGGAATCGGTTGTGTTTTTTGAAGGGTCATCAGTTAAATGTAAAGCCCGTTGATGCTGCATTTGTTCTTCAATGGGCCAAATATCAAACTGTGTGCGCCTATAGTTTCGTGTATCGTACGAGAAGCCTTTCAGTGTATTGTTATAATAATTGTACTTGGCCGGGTTTTGAAAATTATCATCCATTATAACATAAGCGTCGCCTGCTTTTTGCTTAACTATATGCGCCCAATCTTTATAACCATAATAGCTTTTTATTTGCCCTATCTGTG
>CAISKH010000288.1 GCA_903885865.1 uncultured Mucilaginibacter sp. | reverse complement strand
CCGCTACCATGGTAGCCGCGTGGATAAGGGCCGATATGGAGGTTGGACCTTCCATAGCATCAGGCAGCCACGTATGCAGCGGGAACTGTGCCGATTTTGCCGCCACGCCTAAAAATATGCCGCCGCAGGCTACGTATTGCCAAATGGCAGGTAAACCGCCGCCGTGCGCAACCCATAAACCATTGGTAAGGGTTGGTTGCCCGGCAAGGCCGCCCTCGCCAAAAAGTTGGGCAATATCAAATGTATGGTATTGGGCAAACAGGATGATAATGGCGGTTAATAACCCCACATCGCCAATACGGTTCATTAAAAATGCCTTTTTATTGGCCTGCACCGCTTTTTCGCGGGTGAACCAAAAACCTATCAGCAAGTAGGAGGAGAAACCTACCAATTCCCAGAAAATGTATAACAGCACCATACTATCAACCACCACCAGCGCCAGCATACTGAAACAGAAAAAGCTGAGATAAATGAAGTAACGATCGTAATTTTCATCGTTCTTCATATAGGCCGTGGAGTAAATATGTACCGGCAAAGCAACTACCGAAACCAGCAGCAGCATTAACGCCGACAGGTTATTCAATAAAATACCCGCGTATAATTTGGTATCGCCAATAGTGAACCAAAGCTGCTGCACGTGCGTTTCGCGCACGTTCCATGTTTTAGCTAATATGATAACCGACAAAACACAGCTCGCTAAAATGGCAGCAGTAGCTATCCAACCCGAAACTTTATTACGCTTGCCTGGCAAACAGCAGTTTACTATACCCGCAAACAGGGGCAGCAATACTGCTGCTACCGCAAAGTAAATGGTGGAGAGGTCGTGGTATGGTAAAGGTGTTTCCAAATAATTTAATCTTTCAGGTTATTGATCCTTCCCGGATCAATAGTTTTATATTTTTTATAAACATTCAATATAATCGCCAAAGCTACCGCTGTAGTGGCCGCCGCCAGCACAATGGCAAACAGGGCAAATATTTGTCCGCTGTTAGCTATTTTATCGTATTTACCAAAGGCCACCAGGTTTAAAATTGCGGCGTTCAGCATCAATTCAATGCCTATTAAAATTTGTATGGCGTTGTGTTTTGATACGATCATGTACAACCCTATGCAAAACAGCGCCGCGCCTACCATTAAAAAATCGGTTAACGAGATCATGCCTTGCCCTCCTTCCGCGTTAAATGGGCAGCGCCTATTAAGGCCGTTAATAATAAGACGGATATGGCCTCAAAAGGCAATAAATACCACGTCATTAAATTAATACCGATGTTGTTTATCATTTCATCATTCGGCTTTATTTCGGCTTTCGCGCCAATTACCTGTTTTATCCAGCCCAGGTTGTCGGCGTTAATTTTACCAATTACATTCACCATCACTATAAAAAACAGTACCGCCAAAACTATAGCGGGCAGTTTTTTTATGCTGATGAACTTGCTTTTTTGTTGCTGCAATACATTCAACGTTTCTTTGCCCGATAGCATAAAGGCGAACAATATCAGCACCAAAATGCCGCCAACATATATTACTACCTGGGTAATAGCCACAAAATCGGCCAGGGCCAAAACGTATAGCCCTGCCAGCGAGAACAGCGTTATAAAAAACATAAATATGGAGCGCACCAAATTTTTTGTCGATGCCACAAACAATGCCGATGCCACCACAATAAAACCCATTACATAAAAAAGTACCTGCGCTAAACTCATGCTTCGCCCTCCTTTTTGTTTAGGGCTGCTAATTTAGCGGCTTGCCTTTCGGCCAGTTGGTTCTCCAATAATTGCCGTTTTTCAGCAGCAACTTCGGGCGCCATATCGGCAAATTCATAGTTCAGGTCCTTTAATTCAAATACGCTCCGGTCATACTGGTTGGTCATTACAATGCACTCGGTT
>CAISKH010000287.1 GCA_903885865.1 uncultured Mucilaginibacter sp. | reverse complement strand
TTTATGCTGTTACTGGTATTAGGCTCTAACTACCTGGTAATGTTTATAGGTTGGGAAGGCGTAGGGCTTTGCTCTTATTTACTTATTGGTTTCTGGTACACTAACCCCAATTATGCTGATGCTGCTAAGAAAGCATTCATTATGAACCGCATCGGCGACCTGGGCTTTTTGATCGGCATATTTTTAATATTCAACACTTTCGGCAGTATTGCTTATGCTGATGTTTTTGGCAAAGCTGCAACTATGCATTCCGGCGACGGGCCCTTTGTACTCATCACTTTGTTATTATTTGTTGGCGCTATAGGTAAATCGGCACAACTGCCCTTATTTACCTGGCTGCCCGACGCGATGGCCGGACCAACCCCGGTATCGGCATTAATACATGCTGCAACCATGGTTACCGCAGGCGTATATATGATAGCCCGTTCAAATATCCTGTTTACACTGGCACCCGATACGATGGAGATCGTGGCAATAGTTGGTTTAGCTACCGCACTATTTGCCGCCCTTATTGCGTTAACGCAAACTGATATTAAAAAGGTACTGGCCTATTCAACCGTGTCGCAATTGGGTTATATGTTTTTGGGCTTGGGTGTTGGGGCTTATACCGGTGCTTTCTTCCACGTGCTTACCCATGCATTCTTTAAAGCTTTATTGTTCCTGGGGGCGGGTTCTGTTATCCACGCGGTTAGCGGCGAGCAGGATATGCGCAAAATGGGTGGGTTAAAAGGCAAACTACCTATTACTTTCTTTACTATGCTTGCGGGCACTATTGCTATATCGGGCATACCGCCATTTGCAGGTTTCTTTTCAAAAGACGAAATTTTGGCACATGCCTACTTGCACAGCACTACGTTTTATGTGGTGGGTGTAGTTACGGCCATGTTCACCTCATTTTATATGTTCAGGATGCTGTACCTTACTTTTTACGGAAAATTCCGCGGTACGCATGAGCAGGAGCATCATTTACACGAATCGCCGCCGAGCATGACCTTGCCTTTGATCATTTTGGCTATATTATCTATAGTTGGCGGTTTCATCGGGGTTCCCGAATCATTAGGAGGCCATCACTGGCTGGAGCATTACCTGGCGCCTGTGTTCGCCAACTCAACCAAAATATTGGGCGACCAAATACTCGTACAAAATACAGAATGGACGTTAATGGGTATATCAGTAGGGGGCGCTGTATTGGCCCTGATCTACGCTTACGTTAAATATGTTAAAAATGCCCATGTGCCGGTTGCCGATACCGAAGAACGCCCTGCACTGGCAAATTTATCATACAACAAGTTTTATGTGGATGAAATTTATGACGCGCTGATCCGCAAGCCGCTTGACGCCTTGTCGGGTTTCTTGTATAAGGTGGTTGATAAGCTTGGTATTGACGGCCTGGTGAATGGCTTAGGCAAGGGAACAATAGAAACCAGCAAGGGGCTTCGCTTACTGCAAACAGGTAACGTAGGGTTTTACATATTTATGATGGTGGCAGGTATTATTGCCCTGTTAATATATAGTTTATAAGGATGATATGACGGTTAGTATACTAATATTTTTACCGGTAATTGCAGCTTTAGCAGTTTTGTTATTCAAAAACGAAACCGCCAAACACGCGGCATTATTTTTCGCTGTTGTTGAGCTTGCAATAGCTGGTATATTCCTGGCCAAATTTACGCCCGATGCCACTACTCAGTTTGCCGTTAACGCACCATGGATAGTTAACCTCAATATTTATTTTAATGCCGGTATTGATGGTATCAGCATGATTATGGTATTGTTAACTACGCTGCTGGTACCGCTTATTATTTTAACAACTTATCAACATCAGTATAAAAACGCGCGCGCTTTTTATGCCCTTATATTATTTATGCAGGCGGGCCTGCTGGTAGTATTTACTGCGTTAGACGGGTTTTTATTTTATGTTGGATGGGAAGCGGCATTAATACCTATTTATTTTATCTGTTCGCTTTGGGGCGGTGAAAACAGGATACGTATCACGATCAAGTTTTTCATTTATACGTTTGCAGGTTCGCTGTTTATGTTGTTAGCTATTATTTACCTGCACCTGATCACACCAGGTAAAACTTACGACCTTCACTCATTTTACAACATCGGTTTGCCCCCGGAAAAGCAAAATATTGTATTCTGGGCATTCTTTTTGGCTTTTGCCATCAAAATGCCTTTGTTCCCTTTTCATACGTGGCAGCCCGATACCTATACCGAAGCGCCGTCGGCAGGTACCATGATGTTATCGGGCATTATGCTTAAAATGGGTATTTACGGCGTTATTAGGTGGCTTATTCCAAATGCTCCTGCTGGCTTGGTTACCTGGCAAAACCTGGTTATTATACTTTCGGTAATTGGTGTTGTATATGCATCGGTTATTGCATTCACACAAACTGATGGCAAGCGGCTGGTGGCTTATTCATCCATTGCGCACGTTGGGTTAATAGCGGCAGGTATATTTGCCTGGACCACGCAAGGTTTGCAGGGCGCCATGATACAAATGCTGAGCCATGGTATCAATGTGGTGGGTATGTTCTTTATATGGGATATCATCAGCACCCGCTTAAAAACACGCGATATAGGGCAGTTAGGCGGTATAGCTAAAGTCGCGCCGCACTTTGCTATTGCATTTTTCATTATTGTATTGGGTACTGTTGCGTTGCCG
>CAISKH010000286.1 GCA_903885865.1 uncultured Mucilaginibacter sp. | reverse complement strand
GGACCGTCTAAAAAATTCTGTGCTACCGAATACCGCCACTGCCCCCGGTCGTGCCCAACCACGTCAACCGGAATTTTATCATAAACCGCTTTTGAATATACATCCGTATGCTCCATGCCCGCCGGTTTAAATATATTCTCTTTCATAAACTGAGCGTAGCTCATGCCGCTAACCTTTTCAATAATGGCACCCAGCACCATAAAGTTAGAGTTGTTGTACAAAAACCTTTTATTAGGCACATTAAAACGGGCGGGTTTGTATTTGGCTATCATGGCCATCGCCTCGGCGTTGGTAAGTCCCTTGCGCTGGTTAAGGTGTTCTTTACGGTATATATCATCCACAAAATAAACATAGTTCATCATGCCCGAGCGGTGCGTAAGCAGCAGGCGTATGGTTACCCCTTCATACGGAAAATCAGGAAAAAACTCCTTTACGTTTTGGTCGAGCTTAAGTTTGCCGCGTTCCATCAGCATTAAAATAGCGGTGCCAGTCATGGTCTTCGAAACCGATGCCAGCTCAAACCTCGAGTTTATTTTTAAGCTGTCGCGATGCAGGTAATCAGCCCAGCCCAGGGCTTTCTCATAAATTATCTTACCATGTTTGGCAACCAGTACATTACCATTAAAGCCACGCGTTTTATGCAGTTTTTGTATAACCTCGTCTATTTGCTTATCTGCATTTTTAGGGTTATAAGCCAATAAAGCCGCAGTATTTAAAGGAGCGGTTATTGCCGCGGCTGGTTCAGCAGGGTGGTTTTTGGTGTTATCGTCGCCTGGTTTTGAAGAGCAGGCAGCCAGTAAAAAAAACGACGCGGTAAAAGTAAGAAGGGTTTGCTTCATCAATGTCATAAATAGCTTACTATTATTTTAAACGAATGCGAAAATTGTAAATTATAAACCGTGCTGAAATTAAAGTTTTGAACATTGTTCTTGTTTTAGTTAATAACCTCGTTAAATTTATATATGAAACACCTATTAAAATTATTTTTAAGCTTTTTGTTTTTAAGTTTTTCGATTTTTGTTTTTGCACAGGACAAAACCGAAACCGACGATCCATCAACAAATTACAAAACCGCTTTCGCCCTTGTTAACGCTAACAAAGCGAATGAAGCTATTCCTTACCTCGAAAAAGTAGTTAAAACAACTTCGGCCTATACCGCTGCTGCTTATAGTTTATTGGGTAGTATTTATGATAACGATCATCAGCCCGAAAAAGCTATTGCTACCTATAAAGAAGGCCTTAAAGCGTATCCGAAAGATCAAAGCATGCATTATAATTTAGGCCTGGCTTTTTTCCGCAATAAGCAATATGCCGATGCCGAAACGGAGGCAGTCGAGGCTATAAAACTCGACCCCAAACATACCAATAGCCAGCGCATGTATGCTTTGGTAACCTTCCATCAAAACAAACGGGTAAATGCCCTATTGGGTTTTTGCAGTTTCTTATTGCTCGAACCAAATACGCCGCGCTCGGCAGAAGCTTTTACTAATATCCAAAGTATTTTAAAGGGAGGTGCGTTAAAAGAAGATGGAATAAATCCGGCCAAAATTTCTCCAAAAGAAGAGACCGATATAAAGCTTCTTAATATGTGCATTCAAGTTGCAGTTACTAATGCCCAAAAACAAAAACTTGCCGGTGCAGATTTATTAGAAGAGGAGTTAAAAAGCATATTTGTAACTGCTGATAAAATAATAGAAAAACCTGAAAAGGATTTTTTTGATAAGTTTTATGCCGATTATTTTTTCAAATTATCACAAAGCGGCAACATGTCGTCCTTTGCAAAGATGGTTAGTGAACATACGCCTTTGAGTGGTGCGCTAGGTAGTTGGGTGAAGAGTACTGAGAGAGGTTTTTGAAATGCCCTTAACAAAATAACTGCAAATCATAGTTCATACACCTATATTTGCCTAATGGTTACCCCATTTCTGCAGGCAATATCAATTAGTAAAATATATCCCGGCGAGCGTTTTGCAGGACTTTGTAAAGCCAGTTTATCCATTCAACCCAAAAAGATCACAGCGATAATTGGCGAAAGCGGCAGCGGGAAAAGCACCTTATTGAAATTGCTTTACGGCCTGCTATCGCCCGATGAGGGCGAAGTGCAATTTAAGGGCGAG
>CAISKH010000285.1 GCA_903885865.1 uncultured Mucilaginibacter sp. | reverse complement strand
TGGATTCGCTGTACTTAGCTGTTCATCATCTATACCCGCAAAACCCTCAATGCCAATTTTTCGGTATTTAGTTAATGCTATTTTTATTTGTGTTTGCACTGGATCCAAATCCATGTATCCCGTTTCATCATCTTTTTCGTTCAGTGGGAAAGTCGTGCTTTTTTTACCGCCCATATCCAGGCTGAACGTTATCCCCGACCCTAAAATATTGCCTTGCTCAACGGTGTCCTTTTTTTTTAGAACCAGGTAAAGATTCTCTTTATCATTAGTGATCGTGTAATTGACCCTCGCTTTATTATTGGAATAACTAAGATAATCGCCCCATTCTTTGGCATCACCATCAATGTTTATACCCGCGGGCGCAGGTTTTATACTGATTGTTTGGGCCTTACAAATACCTGCAGCAAATAATTGTGTGGCTAATGCAAAAATAAAATAAGTACAGGTGTGTCTCATTGCTGATCGGTTTATTTTGGCTTTGTTACATTAAAAGTTGTTTCACCATAAGTAACATCATCACCGGTTATTCCCTGAATTACTATCTTGAACCTGCCGGCAATATCGCCCGTGTAAAAGGAAAGTTCCGCATTCCGAACCGATGATATTTTTACCAGGTGCTTCCAATAAAGGGTTGATAAGTATTGCTGTTCTGCCGGGTTTTTCGAATAATCCGGCAGGTAAAATTCCTGCGCTTTATTTATACCGTTTAACTGGAGCATATATTGCGCCGGCGCATAGGTGTAATAAGTTTTTATAACCGCTTCCTTTCTACCTTGAAATCGTTCTATTCTTGTAATCGTATAAGTGTGGCCACTTTGATCGTCTCCTCCAGCGGTATCATAAAACGAATCATCGCTATTGTCGTTAATTTTAACTTCTTTTAAATTGATGGCATGTTCATTATCTGCCAGCCGCATATCCTGTGTGCTTTGCTGTCCTGATAAGCTGTAATTTCGTGGCTCCAGTTCACCGGCTATCAATTCATTAACATCGGTATAAGGGTCGGCTAAACGAAGGGTATAAACCCTGGGGTCGGGCGCTTTTACTATAAAAACCGCTTTTTTGCCCGAATCCACCAGCAAATCGTTATTGGTAAGCGTAAAAAAACCTGTTTTTCCGGTAGCTACCAGGTTAATAGGGTTATGCATATTGACCAGGTCGACACGGGCATTCAATGGTTTTTCAAATTGGGTAACCCTGCCTTTAAAAGCCAACTCCGCATACCTGAATACCGTATCCTTAGGTTGAGTTTTCAGCATATCGGTCCAGGTATACCGGCTCCATCCTTTTATCAGCAATATATTTTCCAAAAACTGCTTGTCGGCTTCGGTATTGGCTAAATAGGTTTCCCTTACGGGGAGGTCACCCAGGTCATTCTTTAAATAAAAATAGCTCTCAATATCATTCTTCTTTTTGAGTTCGATACGGTTTTCCTGCACGCAGGCAACTGATACAAAGCCGCTGTCGGGCATACTGGTATTTAGTTTTATTTTAACATTTACCTTTTGGCGCGGGGCGTATTCATTTTTATCGGTAACGATCTGTAACTGCGCTTTTCGGTCATAATGCGCAAAGAATGTTCTTTCGGCAAATAGCCTGCCTGTGCTGTCAGTTACGGTTAATTGGGTTAATCCTTTTGGGATGTCTTTTATGATAAACCTCACCGTTTTGTTAGCGATGGTCATTGCAACAGGAGTAGCAAAAAATACCTGCTTATAATTATGGCCCACCAGGTATAGCTTTTCTTTTTGATTGTCTTTCAAATTAACTGTGAGCGTATCGTTTACCAGCGCGTTGGTCAATGAAATTGCCGGGCCCTGTGTTAGGGCAGCAGGCAACTTATATAAAGTGTCTTTTTTATTTACCCCGTACAGTTTTACATAATAGCTGTTGTCAGCCTTTGGCGTTAGGGTAAACTTCCCCAAACCATAACTATTGGTTGATAGGGTGTCTATTATTTTTCTGTCCTCATAAAGCAGGGCGCTTACCTTTAACGGTGCGCCTGCCGTGCTTTTTACTTCCCAACCTATGGTGCTTTGTATATTGGTGACCAGGTTGCCCCCTTCGGGATAAAATGCGGCTATAGCGGGTTTTTGTATGGCAGGCAGCACGATACTTAGTTCTTTGGTCTCCCCTTTATATTGTACCTGAACGTGCAGCATATTATTGCCATCGCTAAGCAGTTTTGACGGGATGTTAAATACATACTGCCCCGATTTGGTTTTAATAAACCCCCGCAGTACCGGATGGGCGGCATTGCCAACATAATAAGTTGCCGGTACAGATGAAGGCGGCTTCGCCGTATTAACAAAGCTAACCAGCAGCATTACTTTTTGCTGTGTTGAATTTATGGAGGTATCAACCGGATTAAGCGAGGCGATGTATCCCGCCTGATCTGCTGTTTTTATGGTTACAGGCTGCATAAAAACCACCTCGGGCTGCCCGTTTTTGAGCCGGTTGGTAGTTGCTATAAAGCTATAATTACCAGGCGAAAGCGAATCGGGGATAATAGTATTGCCAAAAGCGAGTCCGCCTTTGAGCATAAATTTATTTTCTAAAATAACCGAGCGGTCATCATTCTTAACCAACTCTACCGAAAGGATATTATACAATTTATAGTCAGCCACATTTAGCATATAGGCGGTAAACCATACGTTTTCGTTGTTGGTATAAACATTCTTGTCAAAATGTAAAAACAACGCGGGCGATTGGTTTTTAATACCATATAAGTTGATCTTATGGTTTAAGCTATCAATATTTGTGGCTGTTTTTTCAATAGGTAATTTGGTTTTTAAATTTGGAGCGATAACATTTTTCAAAAGACGTGCTATCAAGTTCAGGTTGAACAAAATAATCTAACGGAGTAAGGTCGGCTACCCTTTGCGATGCCCATCTGCCCCAAAAGGAAAAACCCACGCCGGGTGTCATACCTCTGTTGCCGTCTACACTCGAAAGCGTATTGAAAAACTCATAGCCGCCGGGCGTAGTACTGCCATTTTTATCGACCAATATGGTATCGGCAATGGGTTTCACCCATGCTAATTGATCCTGATGCCATACGGCTTCATACTTGTCACTTTCAGGCGCCCTTATGTAATAAATGTACAGGTCATTTTGTTTATAAGCGTTCTTCTTTTTAGGTATTAAAGTCGTTGGTATTAATCTTTTTGATATTAGTGCTTTAAAATTTTTGTTTACCGGCGTAAGTACGGTATCAATATCCAAAGGCTTTATCGGCGACCGGTTGCCTTCGCCCTGCTTATCATTAAGTAAATAAACATAAAATCCCTCCGCCCTTGTCGTGCCATTCATTGCAGCCCTGAAAAAATGCCGGGCTGAACCGAGGTAAGCTTTTTCGCGGTTCTTTTCCCATAGTTTTTGCTGCTCAGTAGTCCCTTTGAGCTCTTCAAAATAGGGGCTGCCATCGTAATAACAAATATCGAAGGAAAAATAATATGTGAATTTTTTTAACAGGTATTTGATCTTGTAACCCAAAGCGTCATTTTCAATTACCAGGAAATCATCAGCCGT
>CAISKH010000284.1 GCA_903885865.1 uncultured Mucilaginibacter sp. | reverse complement strand
TAAACCCTGGGGCGTTGGCGAGGCCGGCATGGCCTATTACGGCACACCTGAACAAGTTGCCGCAACTAACGGCGATCGTGCTTACGAATCATTTTTGGGCCGTATGGAGGGCGTTGCTGCATCTTCATATCAATCATTGATCGACCAACGCAGCGAAAATGCTGTTTATCGCAGTGTATTTAATATGGTTTGGTACGGATTGCAACCCTTACCTATTGGTTTAAAAAATACTGCAAACGCGCCAACGCTTAATGATGGGGTATATTTTACCTCGTTCCAGGAGGGGAAGCCAGGCGTTCAGCCCGAACGGTTAGGGCCGTATAGTACTACGCTCGACCCCGGTTATGATCCGTCGTTGCCATTATTTAAAACATGGCCCCTCTTTGACGCCATAAAGGATGCATCTGCCGATGTCCTTCCTCCCAACAGGTGGATGAAAGCAACGCCGGTTATAGCAAAACCACCGGTAATACAGCCGGTTACTTTAATAAATGTACTTTCGGGAGCAGGCGGCAGCCTTGCAGGTGAATTGAAAAGTGCCGGCGTATCATTCAATAATTCAACAGCGCCAATGCTTTTGTTTATAGATGGTGTAAACCCGCCTGATGGCAATGCGCGCGGTGTTATTAACGGGGTATTGGCAAAAGGCGGTACCGTTATGGTTTGGGGTGCAAACCCGGAGAAATTAAAGGAACTGAATGCATTGCTCCCTGCGCCATTAGAGTTAACTTCGCGTAGCGCAACTTCATTGCTACCAGGTGTTCCAAACCCGGTTACCTATGGTTTAACAGCCGCTGATCTCTACTTTTCAGAGCTCCGGCCACCCGAAATTACGATAGAGGGCCTTGCAGGGCCGCTTACTGAACAAAGCGAAGCACTTTTAAAAGCCAACAATACTGATTGGCTAAAATGGAACAAACAACCTGAATATGCCAAAACAGCTATGGTGGTGCGTTCAGAAATGGAGGCTAAACCATCGGGCGCGGCACTCATATTAAAAAAGGAAGGCACGGGGCGATTATTGGTAACTACTTTGCCCGCAGCGCCCCGCTTGGTTAAAGAGCAAAAAGCAATTGGCAAAATATTAACTAACCTCGGTGTTAACCTCAATTCGGGTGCTGATTCAGGCAAACCGTTGCAAAAAAATGGAAATATAATTAATGCGCTGGCAATAGGCAGTTTTTCTGCAAACACAGCGGAAGATGCCTCTACAAAAGATTTTATCGATCCGGCTAAAACTGACATTGTTAAGGCTGGTGCTGTTATCGATGGTAAAACATGCTTATCACTTATCAGTGATAATGGCGTTTTTGATATAAGCAAATCAAAATTCAATAGTGATTCACCTAATGCCGTAGCTTATTTGAGTTTTTGGGTTTTTAGTCAGCGTTCGCTGGAAGATTTGCTTCTCGAACCCAATCTTCCCACGGTAAATCTGGAAGTTGCCTCAGAAGATGCTGTACAGGTTTGGTTGAATGGGAAAGCAATTTTGCAAACTACCCAAAGAGCTGGCAACAGGAACATCGAAAACGGGGAAATCAAATCAGAACCGCTTAAATTGCACCAGGGATGGAACCAGTTTTTGATTAAAGTGATAAAAACTAATAGAGGATGGCAGTTTGCTGGTCGTTTTATCGCTAATCAACCTGATTTCCTGACTGGGTTAGAGTCTGCTCTGGAAAAACCATAACTTAGCATAATAAAATTTATTAAAATGAATAATAGCAAAGCGTTTTTTATAATAACATTAGCTGCACTACTCAATGTAATAGTGTTTTGCAATAGTAAGGGTCAAAATGCCCCCGTGCGTAAAAAGGCAGAAATGAATATTGCCTCTTTACTTGATCCTTATGATGTAAGCTGGGATACGCCCGGTCCAACTTCTATGCAGTCGATGCCTATTGGCAATGGCGATATTGCGCTCAATGTATGGGTTGAACCAAATGGCGACCTTTGTTTTTTGATAGCCAAAACCGATGCATGGGGAGCGGCTTCGAAAACCGAACGGAATAATTGGGTAAAAGATGGCGGTGTATTGATGAAGTTAGGAAAAGTGCGCGTTTCCATGAGCCCAAGCCCGCTGGTACAAGGCGTTCCATTTTCGCAGGTACTGAAATTGCATAACGGCGAAATAGTGGTTAAAGAAGGCGATGCGCAATTGAGGGTATGGGTTGATGCCAATCACCCTATTATCAGGGTTGAAACAAAAAGTGCTAAACCGGTTGATGTAAAAGTAACTTTAAACGACTGGCGCACGGGTAATGGTGATACCTTTGTGCACGACAAGGCAAGCAGCGTTACCTGGTACCACCAAAACCCTGACTATGCCGACCCCCATCTGCGTAATTTTGTTTTTGGAGCAACGATAAAAGGCGCCAACATGATAAGCAAGGATGATACTACCTTGCAATCTGGCACAAAGGTTAAAGCACAATTGATATCGGTTTATCCGCTAACTACCAACAATCTTAATGCAACGCAATGGTTGGCGGCAATGAAGGCCCAAGCAGAGCAAAACGATGCCGTTAACTGGGAGCTGTCGCGCGTAGCACATCAGCAATGGTGGGATAAATTCTGGCACCGCAGCTGGATATTTATCAATAGCGCTGACGAAGCAACAACCAACATGAACCGGGGCTATATTTTACAACGGTTTGTTACCGCCTGTGCAGGCCGTGGCGCTTATCCTATAAAATTTAATGGCTCCCTGTTTGTGGTGGATAACCCTCAATACAAAAGAAACAGGACAACCGTAAGCATAGATGCCGATTACCGCGAATGGGGAGGGCAATACTGGTTCCAGAATACCCGGGCAATGTACTGGCCGCGTTTAATGGCCGGCGATTTTGACGAGATGCTGCCGTTGTTTAACATGTATGCCAAAATATTACCCGGCAATAAGGAGCTGGTAAAGAAATATTATAATCATGATGGTGCATACTTTAGGGAAACATCACCTTTCTGGGGTGATTTGCCCTATATGGGGCCCGAGGTTAAAGAAGATTGGACCGGCCATTATTTTACACCCATACTGGAGATGAGCATGATGATGCTGGACTATTACCAGTATACAGGTGATAAAAAATTTGCGAAAGAAATAATGCTGCCGATAGCCTCTGCAGGATTGGAATTTTTTGATAAGCACTTTAAACGCGATGCACAAGGTAAGCTTTTGCTTGATCCGGACAACTCGATAGAGCAGTATTGGAAAGTACATGACCCGGCACCTGATATTGCGGGTTTAAATGCCATCACTACCCGTATGCTGGCTTTGCCTGATGATATGACTGATGCGGCATCCCGTGCTAACTGGAAAAGGTTACAGGGTGAATTACCTCCGCTGCCTACAGGAAAGAAGAATGGCAAAGAAATATTGTATCCGTATACTACCGATACTATTACCGCGAGACCACGTAATAGTGAAAATCCTGAATTATATGCTATTTATCCTTTCCGGCTGTATGGTTTAGGCAAGCCAAATCTTGACCTGGCTGTTTACAGTTTTAATGAACGGAAAATGAACAGGCAAAAAGGCTGCTGGGTGCAGGACCCTATACAGGCCGCTATGCTTGGTTTGACAGATGTAGCAAAGACTTATACTTCATTTGCGCTTACACGCAAGGACCCTGCACTTAAATTCCCGGCATTTTGGGTTGCGGCCAATGATTATGCCCCCGATGAAGATAATGGTGGTAATGGCGAAAACGGTTTGCAGCAAATGCTGATGCAGGTAGATGGAAAAAAAATAATGCTGTTAGCGGCCTGGCCAAAAGATTGGGGAAATACAGCGTTTAAACTGAATGCCCCTTATAATACAACCGTTCAGGGTAAAGTGGTGGATGGTAAATTAACCGACCTGGTAGTTATACCTGCCTCGCGTAAGGCCGACGTTATCGATATGTCGAAACAATAATAATTTTTATCAGAAGTATTTATTAATCTTTTTAAAGGCAAAATGCAGGTTAGCATTTTGCCTTTTTAGTTATTATTTTGGCTTGATGCAAATGGATTGTAATCAGTGTATAAAAGAAAATGAGAAAAAATTAAGGAATAAGCAAATAATCTTTTCTTATTAAAACATAATAATAAATTTAAAGTGTAATTGTAATAAAATTGGTAATATATTTTGATTTAACAGGCGGAAAGTATTATATTTAATAAGATTAAACTATTGGTTGCACCGTGTTTTTTTGCCATTAACATGAAAAAGTTCCCCCTATTTTTCATCATGCTTCTTTTTTCATGCTCGGCTCCCAGGCCAATTGTTGTTGATAAGCCTAATTTTAATAACCACCCCCAGCCGTATCATATATTTGCTGTTGGCCAATGGAATTCTGATTATGTCATTTTAACACTAATAGACGCTAGGAATACCTATTTTACCATTCAAGCCGAAAAGAATCCATCCTTAAAAAAAGGCGTAATTTATACGCCCTGAAATTACTTTCGTATCATTGACAAATGTCAGGTTATTTATAACTTAGCAAACTGCTGGCAGTAGAATTTAGCAGCAAGTTTTATAACCGGATACAGAAACATGATCAAAGACTTAAATTCATTAAACCAGGTGGCAGAATTTCATACCACCTTTAAACATCCTATTAAACCCGAACCCGTTATTCCGTCTATTGAGCGGTGTAATTTACGCATTGAACTTTTAGCTGAGGAGCTAAAAGAGTTGCAGCAAGCTGTTAATGATAATGACCTGGTTGAAATTGCCGACGCGCTTTGCGACCTGCAATATGTACTTTCGGGAGCGGTATTGGAGTTTGGGCTGGGCGAAAAGTTTAAAGAGCTTTTTGATGAGGTTCACCGCTCAAATATGAGTAAAGCCTGTAAAACAATAGACGAGGCAAACAAAACCATTGAGCATTATAAAAATAATGGAAATACGGAATCATATTATAAAGAAATTGACGGGTTGTACCTGGTGTACCGAAAGCCGGATGATAAAACCTTAAAATCTGTAAACTATTCGCCTGCCGATCTGCGCAAAATATTAGGATAACTGCATGCTGGATATCCTTTATCGAGATGATTATTTGATAGCTATTAATAAACCGCATGGTTTACTGGTACATCGTTCTTCAATTGCCGCCGATGCGGAAGAATTTGCGTTGCAATTATTAAGAGATCAGGTTGGCTTGAAAGTTAACCCTGTTCACCGGTTGGACAGGGCAACAGGTGGCATTTTATTATTCGCGCTCGATAAGCAGGCAGAAATAACTATGCAGCAGCAGTTTTCAGAAAATAAGGTAGATAAAAAATATTTAGCTATTGTGCGGGGGTATACACCCGGCAATGGCGAAATAGATTATCCGTTAAGAAAAGAGAATGGCAGCTTACAGGAAGCCTTTACGGCCTATACCACGCTTAAATATGCAGAAATAGCCGTTCCTTTTGGCAAACACGAAACTTCGAGATATTCGTTGATAGAAATTAAGCCAACCACCGGGCGCATGCACCAGATCAGGAAGCATTTGAGCCATGTTTTCCATCCTATAATCGGCGATCGTACCCACGGCTGCAATAAACAGAATAAATTGTTTAAAGAAAATTGGAGCATGACAACTTTATTATTACACGCAGCTCAGCTAAAATTTTTGCATCCGGTTACGGGTATTGGCATTACAATAGAAGCACCCATACAGGGCGAATTTAACCGGATAATGAATATAATGAACTGGTAACTATATCTTTGTACAAAACAAAGCAACACTGATTTTGTAGTAATATCATGACCGATCCAATAAATTATAATCTATATAAAGATGGCGAATTGCATACCATAACCATTACACCGGTTAACCAGAATATACCGGGTGGCGACCTGTATATAACGGGCGTATTCAGGTTGAATGAAGGGGAAACGGACCTGGGCGATATTGTATTTGATGATAATATGAACCAGTGGGAATATACTGGTATGGGCGATCTTACTCATGAACAGGCGGGTGAAATAGCCGGGTATATACAGGCAACTAATGGATCAACCCCGCATACCGGCGACGTAGCATAAATACGTTTAATAACAGTTGCACGTAAGCGTTTCTAATTTTAACTTTACCACGAAACCATTTATATTATTACCAATTACAACATGGACGAGATAGAAAACTTTTCGGAGAAAATTCATGAACAAAGTAATGAGCATGCCCATCATATCCTGGAGGAGGGAAAAGAGAAATGGGTGCTATTTGTGGCCCTTTCAACCGCGTTAATTGCGGTACTTGCGGCTATTACAGGGCTTTTGGCCGGAGAACATGCAGACGAGGCTATGCTGGCTCAGTTACATGCTTCAGACCAATGGGCATACTATCAGGCAAAAGGCATTAAATCGGGAACATTGGATGAAACAAGCAAACTGTTACTCGCTTTTGGCAAAACTCCTATCGCTGCTGACCAGGAAAAAATAAAGGCAAACAAAAAAGAGCAGGCAACGATCAAGACAGAAGCAGAGAAACTTCAAAAAGAATCTGATGGCCATGTTGCCAAACACAGCGTGTTTGCACGGGGTATTACCTTGTTTCAAATTTCCATCGCCATAGGGGCCATATCCATCATTGTAAAGCGAAAAAGTTTATGGCTGGTAAGTATGGGTTTCGCGTGCATTGGTATTTTCTTCTTAATACAAGGCATCTGGTTTTAAGCATAAATTTATGAAAGGTATTGTATTTGTCTGTGCTGCTATCAGCGCAGTTTTTTTAGGCTTTTCGGGCCGATGCCAGGTAAAAAAGGATGATAAAGTAAGGCTCATTACGCTTGACCCCGGCCATTTCCATGCGGCGCTGGTACAAAAAACAATGCTAAGCGGCATTGAGCCGGATGTGTACGTTTATGCGCCAAAGGGCGATGATGTGCAACAGCACCTGGATAAGATAAATGCATATAGCCATCGTGCAGCCGACCCCACGCATTGGAACGAGATCGTTTACTTAGGTGATGATTTTTTTAATAAAATGATAGCCGAAAAACGCGGGAATGTAGTGGTAATGGCAGGCAACAACCAAAAGAAAACAGAATACATTAAACGGTCGGTCGATGCCGGGTTCAATGTTTTGGGCGACAAGCCGATGGCGATTGATAACGAACATTTTGAAATGCTTAAAAGCGCCTTTAGTCATGCGGCACGAAAAAAACTGGTATTGTATGATATCATGACTGAGCGTTATGAAATTACCAACGCGCTGCAACGTGAATTCGCGATGATACCTGAGGTATTTGGCCGCCTTAAAAAGGGTACGCCGCAGCACCCCGGCGTTGAAATGGAGAGTGTTCATTATTTTTATAAATATGTTTCGGGCAGCGTATTGAGCAGGCCGGCATGGTTTTTTGATGTGAAACAGCAAGGCGAGGGCCTGCAGGACGTGGGCGTGCACCTGGTTGACCTTACCCAATGGGAATGTTTCCCCGACCGGATAATTGATTATAAAAAGGACATACAATTTAACAGCGCCAAACGCTGGACATCAGACGTTACCCTTAGCCAGTTTAACGCTATAACCAAATTAAATGGCTTCCCCGCGTTTTTAAAAAAGAATGTAGTGAAAGATACTATTTTGAAATTTTACGCCAATGGTACAGTTAATTACAAGCTGTTTGGCACCAATGTAAAATTAACAGCCAAATGGGCCTATTCAGCGCCTCCGGGTAGCGGCGATAGTCAGAATTCTGTTTTGCATGGCACCAAAGCCGATCTGTATGTAAGGCAAGGGGAAGCAGAAAAGTTTACACCCGTTTTATATATTGAACCGGTAACTAACAGCGATACTTACGAAAAACAATTGCTTGAAAAGCTGAAAATTGTGCAGGATAGATATCCGGGAGTTGAGCTTAAGAAAAATGCCAAAGGCTGGGAAGTTATCATTCCCGAGAAATATAAAGACGGGCACGAAGCACACTTTGGGCGCGTAACCGAAAAATACCTGGATTACCTGCGCAAAGGCAATATGCCCAAATGGGAAGTACCCGATATGATAGCGAAGTATTATACCACTACTACGGCCCTGGCGCTTGCAAAGAAACACCAATAGCGCGTTATTACCCGTATCTTTGCCGCATGATAAAACAAGCGCTGGAAAACCTGAAGATCACGGCATTGAACGAAATGCAGCACGCGGCGCTAAATGTTGCGGAAAAAAGTGATCTCATATTGCTTTCGCCAACAGGTTCTGGTAAAACATTGGGTTTTTTATTGCCGCTGTTAAAAACGCTGGATGAAGCTAATCCATTAGTGCAGGTGCTTATTCTCGTTCCGTCAAGGGAACTGGCCCTGCAGATAGAACAGGTATTCAGGACTATCGGCAGCGGCTTCAAAGTAAATTGTTGTTACGGCGGCCATTCCACAAAAATTGAGAAAAATAGCCTTTCACAGCCACCTGCAGTTTTAATTGGAACGCCCGGCCGTATCGCGTATCATTTACGGCATGGAAGTTTTAGTACAGAAAGTATACATACCCTAATACTGGATGAGTTTGATAAATCGTTAGAATTTGGTTTTCAAACGGATATGACCGTAATTATCCGCCAGCTTCCTCATTTAAAAAAGCGGGTACTAACCTCGGCTACCCGGATGAAGGAAATACCCGGTTTTACAGGGGTAATTGATGCTGTAGAACTGGATTTCCTGAACAATAAAGCAAACGCGCCTGATATTGAATTAAAAGCGGTTATAGCTGATGCCGCTGATAAGCTTGATACGCTATTCTCTTTGATATGTAAAATAGGAAATAAAGCTACCCTGATATTCTGTAACCACCGTGAAGCGGTGGAACGAATAAGCGACCTGCTTTGGAACAGGGGAGTGGTGCACGATGTTTTTCATGGCGGTATGGAGCAGGAGGACAGGGAGCGGGCGCTCTTAAAATTCAGGAACGGCAGCCACAGGCTATTAATTACTACCGACCTGGCATCACGCGGATTGGATATTCCTGAAATTGAATATATAGTACATTACCAGTTACCGCATAATGAAGAAGCCTTTTTGCACCGTAACGGCCGAACAGCGCGTATGCACGCTAAAGGGACTGCCTATTTACTATTAACCCCGGATGAAAAACCTGATTACCTGCGCCGGCAACCTGAAATTGAAGAATTAACCGCAAATTTACCTTTACCCGAAATAACCCCCTGGGCAACGTTGTATATTGCAGCGGGTAAAAAGGATAAAGTTAACAAAGTGGATATTGTAGGGCTATTGCTAAAAAAAGGTGGCTTGAATAAAGAGGAATTGGGTTTGATAGAAGTTTTAGACCATTCTTCGTACGCCGCTGTAAAACGCAACCGTATTGAGCGCTTGGTACAGTTAATAAAAGGAGAAAAGATAAAAAATAAAAAGATAAAAATTGAAATATCAAGATAGAATAAGATGAGCAATAATGATATTATGAAAAAGCTTAGGGTAGCGATGAAGTTTACTGATGATGATATTATAAAAGTTTTGGAACTGGCTAATTTCAGAATAACGAAAACCGAGCTGGGCGCTATTTTCAGGAAAGATGACCATCCTAATTTTAAACCCTGCGGTGACCAGATACTGCGCAATTTTTTAAACGGGCTGATCATTTACAAACGCGGGCCGAAGGCGTAAACTACTGCGCTGGTGTTGACCGCCTGATAATTATCCTGCCGCTCTTTATCAATCGCTGCTGTTCTTCAGAGAATGCTTCCCTTCCGCCAAACTCCTGTACCCAATAGGTATTATATTCGGCCACGCCAACTTCTTTAAAACCGGGGTTCATCAGGTTTCTGCAATGGCCCTCGCTTTTAAACCAGCCCGCCATCACTTCGACAATACTTTGCTGCCCTTGTGCAATATTTTCGCCAACGGCATAACTTTTATACCCATTGGTACCATAACCGGCGCTTTCAACCCTGTTATAGGGTGTGCGGCCGTCCTTGCTTTCATGGCTGAAATAGTTTTTATTGGCCATATCCTTTGCATGGGCCATTGCAGCTTTTTCTAATACATCATTCCAGGTTAACGGCGGAACAGGCGGCATATAAGTTACACCGCAATTGCAGCCTTGTTGCCGGGTCTGGTTAATGCGTTCTAAAAATTCTTTTTTAAATTTATTATCAGCACGCGGTTGGCTATTTACACTTTCAGTAAACAGGAATAGTACTGCCAGCGCTAAAATTAATTGCTTCATACTATATCAGACAGTTTGCAGGTAAGTAAGTTTAACGAAATTTTTTAGCGGCTTATTTATGAAGCTTTTTACGCTTTTTGTATAAAGTCAATAAGGATACCAGCGCGGTTATAATAACCAGTATTACAATAAGGCTATCCTTGCGGCGTAATTTGGCTTGTAAACTTTGCCACTGACTGTAGAGTAAACTTTTTTTTTGTTTTGCAGGGAGTCACGTTCCCTGATCCTTGCCATGAAAGCGGCTGCTTCGCTTTTACGGATGCTATCATCAATAAAAT
>CAISKH010000283.1 GCA_903885865.1 uncultured Mucilaginibacter sp. | reverse complement strand
CGATTCGGTAAAAGCAAGGCATATTTTAATTGCACCTGCGCAGGGTATGGCTAAGGCGCTTGCTACCGCCGACTCACTCAAAAAAATAATTGAATCAGGGAAAAAAACAATTGCCGACCTGGCCTCAGTTTATTCATTTGATAAGAGTTCGGCAACAAAGGGTGGCGAATTAGGAACGTTTGGCAGGGGATTAATGGTGTCAGCTTTTGAAGATGCTGTTTTTAACGGCAAAAAAGGCGACCTGAAAATTGTGACCACTCAATATGGTGTTCATTTGATCGAGATCGAAGATCAAAAAGGATCTTCAAAGGTGGTAAAGGTTGCTGTGGTTGATAAACCATTGACGGCAAGTAGTAAAACGCAATCGGCGGCTTACAGCAAAGCGCAGGCATTTTTAATAGCCTTGACAAAAGACAATTTTGACGAAGAAGCGAAAAAAGCGGGCCTATACCCTAAAACTGCCGACAATGTATCAGGCACAGCTGCGGCCCTTCCGGGCGTAGACGATGCGCGCGAGATAGTGCGATGGATATTTAAATCGGGCAAAGGAGATATCTCAGACCAGGTGTTTACAGCCGGCAATCAATATATTGTTGCACGCTTAACAGAAATTAAACCAAAGGGGATCCTATCGCTTGATTTAGTTAAAAAGCAAATTGAGCCGGCGGTAAGGAACGAAGTAAAAGGCAAACTATTAACTGATAAATTTGCCGCTGTTATACCGGGATCTTCATCAGTTGAACAGATCGCCCAAAAAACAGGCGCTAAAGTAGTGCCGGTGCAGAACATCGTTTTTGCAAATCCCGTAATACCAGGGGCATCGGCCGAGTATAAGGTAGTAGGCACCGTTTTTGGTTCGAAAATTAATAAAATTTCTAAACCCATAGCCGGGCAGCAAGGGGTTTATGTATTTACCGTTAACAGTTTCATCAACCCCGCACCGCTTACAAACGCTGTCAGGGAGAAACAACAGATAGCCCAGGCTTTGTTACAGCGTTCGGAAGGACAGATATTTGAGGCGTTGAAAGATAAGGACAATGTAAAAGATTACAGAGCGAAGCTGTTATAGCCAAATTTAAAGTAATTTTGTATCCGGGATAACGTTCATAATACGTCGTCCCGGATTTTTTATTTATAAGCAATGGATATACAGGAAAATATAGTAAATAAAGTGGCACAAAGTGGTTTGGTCACTTTAGATCCGGCTGACTTTTATGCACCCGGTGAGCGTGTTGTTTATGATATTAAAGACAACCTTTTCCAGGGTTTAATATTACGTGAAAAGGATTTCAGGGAGTTTGTAAAAGAACATGACTGGTTGCAATACCAGGGTAAGAATGTTGCTGTTACCTGCACTGCCGATGCGATTGTACCCGCATGGGCCTACTTATTGCTGGCTAACCGCATGGCGCCCTATGCCCGTGAAGTGGTTTTTGGCGATGCCGAGGTATTAGAAACCGTTTTGTTTGTAAAAGAGATAGCACGGTTGGATGCCGAACAATACCGCGACCAGCGTTTGGTTATAAAAGGCTGCGGCGATGTGACAGTTCCGGTTTCTGCTTATGTTGAACTGGCAAAAAAACTTACCCCCGTTGTAAAAAGCCTCATGTTTGGCGAACCATGCTCAACCGTGCCTATCTATAAAAGGAAAGATTAAGCCCCACCTAAATCCTCCCCGGTAGGGAGGACTTGTAAAACGTCTCATCTATGAAAGACAGGGGTTAAAATAATTAAAAGTAAAGTCTCCCCTACCGGGGGAGATTTAGAGGGGGCTAAGTATTGAATGAAGAAATGTTTTTTTATAACTATACTTTTTGCAAACTGCTTTTATAACGCATTTAGCCAGGAACTCAAAAACATTAATGAAACTGTTTTTAAGCCCGGGGAAGAGTTAAGCTATAAGTTAAGATATGGCATCTTTACAGGCGCCGAGGCACATTTGCGCGTTGAGGATGGTGAAAAAATTGACGGGCATCCCACTTTCCACATTATTGCCGACGGTAAAACTGCCGGAACATTTGATGTATTTTATAAAGTACGCAACCGGTACGAAACATGGGTTAACTGCACAACATTACTGCCATATTTATACCAGGAAAACAGGCGTGAGGGGGGGTGGAAGCATAGCGACAAAGTAAGTTTTGATCGTGAAAATGATAAAATAACTGCCAACAAAGGCGTTTTTTCATTTAAAGGGAAAGTACTGGATTTTGTATCGGCTTATTATTTTGCAAGAAGCCTTGATATTTCAAAAATTAAGGTGGGCGATAGATTTGAAATGCAATATTTTCTCGAAGACGGTGTATATACCCTGAGTATTACTTACGCAGGCAAGGAAGTGATAAATTGTGCTTTAGGTAAGTTTAATTGCCTTAAATTTAACCCCACAATTATACCGGGCCGTATTTTCAGAAAAGACAGTAAACTGTATTTGTGGATCACAGATGATGCTAACCGTATACCGGTAAAAGCAAACGTAGGGCTTATTATAGGTAGTGTAACTATGGAACTTGCAGATGCAAAAGGGCTTAAATACCCTTTAAACCCTTTAAACAACGAAAAATAATGATAGAAGTTGGCAGTGTTTTAGTACATCAAGATGTAGTAAAAGAAAATTTTGTATGTAATTTAAATAAGTGCAAAGGGGCCTGCTGTTTGGAGGGTGATTCGGGTGCGCCCCT
>CAISKH010000282.1 GCA_903885865.1 uncultured Mucilaginibacter sp. | reverse complement strand
GCCTTTATGGTAATAACATTAATCCCGTTTGTTTCCATACTCAGCCTTTTTGGCCCCAACCGCAATAGTATAGAGTTCCTGGTAAAAATTTCGTTTTATCTTTGGTTTGTTGTAGCTTTTCCAACTGTGCAGGTTATTATTATGGTTACCTATCGTAAACTAATTTACAGTCATTTGGATGTGGATGACGACACTGCCGAAACTTTATAATTATGGGTATAAAAGCCATACTAAGTAAGGTATTTGCCGCATGGGTTAATGCAGACCTGGACCGCATCCGCAAAAATGCTTTGGGCCTGCAGCAAAAAACCTTCGATGGGTTAATTGAAAAGGCAAAAAATACAACTTTTGGCAGCGAGCATCACTTTGGCCAAATAAAAACCTACGAAGATTTTAAAAAATACGTACCCATTCGTGATTACGAAGAATTGAGCCCGTACATTAAACGCGTAGCCGCCGGCGAAGAAAATGTGCTTTGGCCGGGCAAACCTGCCTATCTTACAAAAACATCGGGTACTACATCAGGAATAAAATATATTCCCATCAGTAAAGAAAGTATGCCCGAACATATTAAAGCGGCTAGAAATGCGCTCCTTAGCTATATTCATGAAACGGGCAAAGCTGATTTTTTAGACGGCAAGATGATATTTCTGCAAGGCAGCCCGGTACTTACTGAAAAAGCGGGCATACCTACCGGCAGGCTATCGGGCATAGTGGCGCACCATGTACCGGCCTACCTGCAAAAAAACCGCTTACCGAGCTATGAAGTGAATTGCATTGAAGATTGGGAGCAAAAGATAGATGCCATTGTACAGGAAACTATTAGGGAAGATATGCGCCTCATATCGGGCATACCGCCCTGGTGTCAGATGTATTTCGACAGGCTTTCGGCTGTTTCGGGCGGAAAAAAGATTAAGGACCTGTTCCCCAATTTTAAGCTGTTTGTTTATGGTGGTGTAAATTTTGAACCCTACCGTTCGCGTATGCTGGAAAGCATAGGCTTTGCCATTGATTCGATAGAGACCTACCCGGCTTCCGAAGGGTTTATTGCTTTCCAGGATTCACAAAAAAATAAGGGTTTGTTATTACTGGTTGATTCAGGCATATTTTACGAATTTATTCCCGCTGATGAATATTTTAATGAAAACCCGCCACGCATAAGCCTCAAAGAGGTGGAATTAGATAAAAATTACGCACTGATATTAAATACCAATGCCGGCTTATGGGGGTATAGTTTGGGCGATACAGTAAAGTTTGTTTCGAAAGATCCGTATAAAATTTTAGTCACCGGGCGTATTAAACATTATATTTCAGCGTTTGGTGAACACGTTATTGGCGAAGAAGTGGAGCAGGCGCTAATGAGCGTGGCAAACGAAGAAGGGGTTAATATTATTGAGTTTACCGTGGCCCCGCAGGTAAACCCGCCGCATGGCGAATTACCTTATCATGAATGGTTCATAGAGTTTGCCCCGGCGCCAAAGGATATAAAAGCATTTGCTTTAAAAGTTGATAAAGCGCTGCAAGCCAAAAATATTTACTATTTTGACCTTATTGCCGGTAACATTTTGCAACCTTTGATTGTCCGAAGCTTGAAAAAAGACGCGTTTATTAATTATATGCGGTCACAGGGTAAACTGGGTGGACAAAACAAGGTACCACGATTATCTAATGACAGGAAGATAGCAGATGAGTTGAATGGGTATATTGAGTAATATATAAAGCACGCGTCATTGCGAGCGAGGAACGAGCGTGGCAATCTCTACACAACAGGTAAATCGATTTGCAAATGCAGAGATTGCCACGCTATCGCTCGCAATGACGTACAAGTAAAAAACATTGAGTAATATTAAAAACATAGCCATTCTCGGCTCAACAGGAAGTATAGGCACACAATCGCTGGAAGTGATAAGGGATAATAGCAGCCTGTTTAAAGTATTTCTTCTTACTGCTTATTCCAATGCCTATTTGCTGATCAAACAAGCACTTGAATTTAATCCCCGCTACGCTATAATTTGCGATGAGGGAAAATATGAAGAAGTTAAAACAGCGCTTGCACATACATCAACCAAAGTTCTGGCCGGTATTGAAGCCATAAACGAAATAGTTACCCACCCGGAAATTGATATGGTTATAACCGCTATGGTTGGCTTTGCCGGGCTGGAGCCTACAATAGCGGCCATAAAAGCAGGCAAAGACATCGCATTAGCCAACAAAGAAACCCTGGTTGTTGCCGGCGAACTGATAACCGGGCTGGCCAAACAGCACAACGTTAAAATTTTACCTGTAGATTCTGAACACTCGGCCATATACCAATGCCTTGCCGGTGAAGAGGGCAACGCCATAGAAAAAATAATTCTCACCGCTTCGGGCGGACCATTCAGGGGGAAAACTTCGGCGTTTTTGGCTGATGTAACCCGCGAAAACGCACTGAAACACCCTAACTGGGTTATGGGGGCTAAAATAACTATCGACTCGGCCACGTTAATGAATAAGGGTTTGGAAGTGATAGAGGCGAAATGGCTGTTTAACCTGGAAGCAGAACAAATGGATGTTATAGTGCACCCGCAATCTATTATACACTCTATGGTTCAGTTCGAGGATGGTTCTATAAAAGCCCAGATGGGCCTGCCGGATATGAAACTGCCTATTCAGTATGCTTTAGCGCATCCTGCCCGGTTAAAAAACAATTTTAGGCGGTTTGATTTTACCGCATACCCCGCCCTTACCTTCGAAAAGCCTGATATAGAAACATTTCGTAATTTGGGTTTAGCGTTTGAAGCTTTAAGCCGCGGCGGCAATATGCCCTGTATTATCAATGCCGCTAACGAGGCTGCCGTAGCCGCATTTTTAAGTAATACCATAGGCTTTTTGGCCATGAGCACTGTTATTGAAACTTGTATGCAACACATCAGCTATAAAACACACCCAGCCCTTGATGATTATTTGAATACTGACAAAGAAACACGCATATTTGCGGAAAATTTAATAAAACAAATGCCCGCAAAGGCATACAACTTAATTTAAAGAATGAGTATAGTAATTATGGTTGGCCAGTTAATACTGGGGCTTTCGATCCTGGTAATATTGCATGAACTGGGCCACTTTGTAGCCGCAAGGGCTTTCGGTATTAAAGTAGATAAATTTTATCTTTTTTTTGATGCATGGGGATTTAGCCTGTTTAAATTTAACTATAAAGGTGTTGAATATGGCATTGGCTGGCTGCCTTTAGGCGGCTATGTAAAAATTGCCGGCATGATAGATGAATCGATGGATACCGAGCAGCTTGCCGGTCCGCCGCAGCCCTGGGAGTTCCGCTCGAAACCTGCCTGGCAGCGTTTAATTGTGATGTTGGGCGGTGTTTTTGTAAATGTTGTGCTGGGCATATTTATTTTCTGGATGCTTACCGCGCGTTTTGGCGATAGTTATATTGCAAACTCAAGCGCAAAGTATGGGATTGTACCGGGCGTAATAGGTAAAAAAATGGGGCTGGAAGCAGGCGATAAAATTATTGCCGTTAATGGTAAACCTGTTGACCGCTTTGAAGACCTCACGAAACCAAAAGTATTACTTGACCATACGGTTTTAACAGTAGAAAGAAATGATAAGACGCTAAACTTTACCGTACCCGCCAATATTATAAATGACGTGTCTGATTATGGTAAAGATGGTATAGAGCAATTTATCAACAGCTTACCGCGTACTACATTTGCTGTTGATTCAGTTGCCCCAAAAAGTTTTGCGCAACAGGCCGGACTGGTAAAGGGCGATAGTATTGTGGCGGTGAATAATACCAAAATTCAATTTTTCGACCAGCTTCAATCCGAACTGCAGGCCAACAAAAACAAGGCGGTCACACTTACGGTAAGGCGTAACCAACAAACTAAACAATTACCAACAAATGTATCCGGCGATGGCAAAATAGGTATCGCCTTATTATATGATCTGCCAAAAGAAAACACCATAAATTATGGCTTTTTTGGCTCACTCCCGGTGGGTGCAGATAAAGCATGGGGCACTTTCGCAACAAATGCCAAAGCCATTGGAAAAGTTTTTAAAGGCGAAGCTAAATTTAACAAGGTGGTTGGCGGCCCGGTAGCTATAGCAAATATGTTTGGTACGCATATAGACTGGGTGCATTTCTGGACCCTGGTGGGGTTCTTATCAATGGTGCTTGCCTTCACCAACCTGTTGCCCGTGCCCGCCCTTGACGGTGGCCACGCCGTATTTTTAATTATCGAAATGATAAAGGGCAAACCCCTGAGCCATAAGTTTTTAGAACGCGCCCAAATAGTAGGTTTTGTTTTATTAATATCATTAATGGTATTTGTGTTTGGCAACGATATAGTGAAGCAGGTTTTGAAGAATAAGCCATAAAGACATTTCCACCTTTAGGAATTGTATTAAACAAAAGCGGCCGCTTCAAATTGAAGCGGCCGCCTTGCGTTAGTATGTTTTTAATATTTATTCTGTTGGGTCAACAGCATTTTCAACAATATCATACGCCGAACGCTCCTTTTTAAATATTGCCGCGCCTATTAAACTTATTAACGCCCCTATAATAGGATAAACTACTGCCGTACCAAAAGCGCCCATTAACGGCCCCCATTTTTTGGCTATGCTCATTCCTCTTTCTATCTGATCGCTTGACATATTTTGTGCTTCCATTTTAGCCCGTGAAGCTTCCAATGCTTTGTCGAACACCGCAGGGCTTAGTATTGCGCAGTACAAATAAACAAAAACGGCTATTACTAAACCGGTAAAAAGCGCGTACCTGAAACCTGCCGAAAAACCTTCGCCAAAGGTAATGAAACCACCTATTTCATCTTTAAATTCTTTCTGCGTTATAAACAAAAAGATTATAAAAGGGATATAAGACAGGTATTTCAATGGTGAGTTCGGGTCAATATTCAAAAACTCGAACGCGTATGTAATTACTATAGCCGTTAACGCGTTTATCAGCGCCCACTTGGTAGCTACCTTAGTAGGGTTGTTTTTTACTGGTTTAATTACTTCTTCCATAAGAAAATTGTTTAAGGTTTAAATTAAGGGTTTAAATAAACGACTCTAATATACTAAATACTGCCATATCAAAGCCTTTGTTTATGGCTTTTGCAGCTATATTATTTTTTTCAACAGTTGTTGGGTTAGTATTCTGGAAGAAACACATCATGGGGTAAAACAACTCTTTCAGCTCCGAATCTTCGGGCAGTTTCAACGCCACCCTGGCTATTTCCTCCAACGAGCTTTCCATTAATACCTGGTGGGCTATAACCGGTTCATAAATACGATACTCATCCTGGAACTCATCATCATCAACCAGCAAAAACTCTTTCAGGTAATCTTCCAGTTCGGGTTCAATATCTTCATCTTCACATTCGTTCAGATAAAGCAGCAGGTTCAATAACTCGGTACCCCTGTCCAATGTTTGTTCTTCAATGTCTTCCCATTCGGCGCTGTCAAGGTAATCCTCTTCCAGTTTTTTTACATCAGCGCTAAAAAAG
>CAISKH010000281.1 GCA_903885865.1 uncultured Mucilaginibacter sp. | reverse complement strand
GGTAAATTACTTATAGAAAAAGCAGCAGTAGCCTAACCCTGATTTTCTGAAATGAAGATTGGCTTAGATATTATGGGCGGCGATTACGCTCCAAAAGCAACTGTTTTAGGGGCAATCGAGGCATATAAGGTTTTATCGGGCCATACACTGGTGCTTATCGGCGATAAAGATGCCGCTATAAGTATTCTCAGCGAGAACAATTTTAATCCCGGCCATTTCGAATTTGTACATACAACCGAAGTGATAGGCATGGGCGAACACCCTACCAAAGCTATTGTTCAAAAACCCGGGTCAAGTATAAATGTGGGCTTTCAGCTGCTTAAAGATGGCCATATACAGGCTTTTTCTTCGGCAGGCAATACCGGCGCTATGCTGGTTGGGGCCATGTTCAGTGTGAAGGCAATTCCCGGCGTTATGCGCCCTGCAATAACCACCATTGTGCCGCAACTACAGGGCGGCATCAGCATTTTACTGGATGTTGGCGCCAATGCCGATTGTAAACCCGATATGCTGGTACAGTTTGGCTTGCTTGGAAGTTTAATGGCGCAAAATGTTTACAACGTTAATAACCCCCGGGTAGCGCTGATGAACATTGGCGAAGAAGAAGAAAAGGGAAACCTGCTTTGCCAGGCCGCCTACCCCCTGATGAAAGATACCACGTTATTTAATTTTACAGGTAATGCCGAAGGGCGCGACCTTTTTGCCGATATTGCCGATGTATTTGTTTGCGATGGTTTTACGGGTAATATTATTTTAAAACTTGCCGAATCGTTTTATGAAATTACCCTGAAAAAAAACTTAAGGGACGAATTTTTTGACCGGTTTAATTACGAACAATATGGAGGCAGCCCTATATTAGGGGTTAATGCGCCTGTTGTTGTTGGCCACGGAATTTCAACCCCCGAGGCAATAAAAAATATGGTTCTTTTGTCGAAAGACATGGTTGAAAGCGACCTGGTTAATAAAATAACAACGGCCTTTCAGTAAAAAATAAAACTATGAGTAAAATTACTGCAGCTATTACCGCTGTGAATGCTTACGCTCCCGATTATGTACTCACTAACGAAGAGTTATCGCACATGGTTGAAACCAATGATGAATGGATAACCACCCGCACCGGTATTAAAGAGCGGCGCATACTAAAAGGCGAAGGCCTGGGCACGTCAGACCTGGCTGTACCGGCGGTTTTAGGACTGCTAAAAAAACGAGGCATTGGCGCCGAAGAAATTGACCTGATTGTTTTTTGCACCACAACACCCGATATGCCTTTCCCGGCAACGGCTAATTTGTTTGCACATAAAATAGGGGCCGTTAATGCCTGGGGATTTGACCTGCAGGCAGCTTGCTCGGGTTTTTTGTTTGGCCTGGTAACAGGCGCCCAGTTTATTGAGGCCGGTAAGCATAAAAAAGTATTGGTGGTTGGGGCCGATAAAATGTCGTCGATAGTTGATTATGAGGATAGGGCAACCTGTATTATTTTTGGCGATGGCGCCGGTGCTGCTTTATTGGAACCCAATACCGAAGGATACGGAATAATTGATTCGATATTAAAAAGCGATGGTTCGGGCATTCCGTTCTTACACATGAAAGCCGGTGGATCGATTAAACCAGCGAGCCATGAAACTATTGAAGCGCGTGAGCATTATGCCTACCAGGAGGGTAAAGCTGTATTTAAATTTGCGGTAACCAATATGGCCGATGTTGCTGCCGAAGTGATGGAGCGCAACGATCTGAAAGCAGAAGATATTGCCTGGCTGGTACCGCACCAGGCTAACAAACGCATTATTGATGCCACAGCCGCCCGTACAGGAGTTAGTGCCGACAAAGTAATTGTAAATATTGAGCGCTACGGCAATACAACAAATGCAACAATACCTTTATGTTTGTGGGAGTGGGAAGATAAATTTAAAAAAGGCGACAACTTAATTTTAGCCGCTTTTGGCGGAGGGTTTACATGGGGCGCCCTTTATTTAAAATGGGCGTATTGATGTTGATGTGCAGATGCGAGGATATGCGGATGTGCAAATGCCTTTGCAATTGTTAATTTAAATGTTAAAGCAAGATTAGTTAGTCGTAAAGATTAACCAATCAAAAAAATCTGCATATCTGCACATTTGCATATTCGCACATTAAAATTGAACATTATTAAATATGTTTTGTTTATTTGTTACTAAATTAACTACTTAATTAATCTAACATCTGCACATCTGCATATTCGCACATCTGCATATTTTAAAACCTGCAACGATGGATATTAAACAAATACAAGAACTTATACGCTTTGTGTCCAAATCGGGAGTGAACGAAGTTTCAATAGAGCAAAAAGATTTTAAGATCACTATAAAAACCACCCAGGCGCATACCACGGTAACTACACACGCTGCGTTGCCCGTTGTAGCTGCTCCTGTTGCTACTCCGCCTGCTGCCCCGGCGGAGCCAGCCGTAGTTGCTGATACGTCACACTACATAACCATAAAATCACCTATGATAGGTACTTTTTATCGTTCGGCTTCACCTGATAAACCATTGTTTGTTAATGTTGGCGATGAAATTGAAAGCGGTACCGTAGTTTGCATTATTGAAGCAATGAAATTGTTCAATGAAATTGAATCAGAAGTTTCGGGCCGCATCGTAAAAATATTGGTAGATAACGCGTCGCCGGTTGAGTACGACCAGCCACTATTTTTAGTAGAACCTATTTAGATGTGCAAATGTGCAGATGCGTGGATGTGCAAATTATAAGCGCATCAAAATCATCTGCACATCTGCATATTCGCATATCTGCACATTAAAAAACTATGTTTAAAAAAATATTAATAGCTAATCGTGGTGAAATTGCCCTGCGGATCATCCGCACCTGTAAGGAAATGGGTATTAAAACGGTAGCTGTATATTCTACGGCCGATCGGGACAGCCTTCATGTACGCTTTGCCGATGAGGCTGTTTGTATTGGGCCTCCCCCAAGCAGGGATTCTTACTTAAATATTCCCAATATCATATCAGCCGCCGAACTCACCAATGCCGATGCTATCCATCCGGGCTACGGGTTTTTATCTGAAAATGCAAAGTTTTCGGCTATATGTGCCGAATATGGCATTAAATTTATTGGCGCAACAGCCGATCAGATCAATGCCATGGGCGATAAGGCATCCGCTAAAGAAACCATGAAAAAAGCGGGTGTACCTACTATTCCTGGCTCTGAAGGGTTACTCACCGATGTTAAACAGGGTATAGCTATCTCCAAAAAAATAGGTTACCCCATTATCCTAAAAGCTACCGCCGGAGGCGGCGGGCGTGGGATGCGTGTTGTTTGGAAGGATGATGAGTTTGAAGCCGCCTGGGATTCGGCCCGTGCAGAATCGGGTGCGGCTTTTGGCAATGACGGTATGTATTTGGAAAAATATGTGGAAGATCCGCGCCACATCGAGATACAGGTAGTCGGCGATCAATACGGCAAAGTTTGCCATTTAAGTGAGCGCGATTGTTCTATACAGCGCCGTCACCAAAAACTGGTAGAAGAGGCTCCATCGCCTTTTATGACAGAAAAGCTGCGTAAAAAAATGGGCGAGGCCGCTATAAAGGGCGCCAAAGCTGTAAAATACGAAGGCGCCGGTACGGTAGAGTTTTTGGTAGACAAAAACCGCAACTTCTACTTTATGGAAATGAACACCCGTATACAGGTAGAGCACCCGGTTACTGAAGAAGTGATTAACTTCGACCTGATAAAAGAACAAATAAAAGTAGCGGCGGGTATACCCATCTCGGGCAAAAACTACGAGCCAACCATGCATGCCATTGAGTGCCGCATCAATGCCGAAGACCCGTTTAATAATTTCCGTCCGTCGCCGGGTAAAATAACCAATTTCCATTCGCCGGGTGGTCACGGGGTACGTATTGATACCCATGTTTATACAGGCTACGTTATACCGCCAAATTATGATTCAATGATAGCCAAGGTAATTTGTGTGGCGCAAACCCGTGACGAGGCCTTGAGCACCATGGAGCGCGCGTTAAGCGAATTTGTGATAGAGGGTGTAAAAACAACCATACCCTTTCATTTAAAATTGTTACAGGACCCTAACTTCAGGGCAGGTAACTTTACCACAAAATTTATGGAAACGTTTGATTATTCGGAATAATAAACGTTTACAAATGGATTTACAGAAAACATGAGCGACAATAAAATAGTAAAGGCAATAAAGGATAAGGGCAAGAATATAGAGTCCGAAATGTCGTTCTTTGAACATTTAGAAGCGCTAAGGTGGCATTTAATAAGGGCTGGGGCTTCTGTGCTGGTTTTTGCTATCGTCGCCTTCTGTAATTTCACTTTTATTTATAATAAAATTATTGAGGCTCCGTTCCACCCTAGTTTCTGGACGTACCGGATGATGTGCAAGTTGGGCAGCGGTTTCTGTGTTACCTCCATGAACGCTCACCTGATCAATACAGAAGTGGCCGGTCAGTTTATGTTGCAAATCAATCAATCCATACTGATCGGTATGATCGTATCTATCCCCTATATATTATGGGAACTATGGCGTTTTATTAAACCTGCCCTGTTAACCAAAGAGCGAAAAGCCGCCAACGGTTTTGTTTTTTATGCTACCCTGCTTTTTGCTTTGGGTGTTTTATTCGGTTACTATATTATTGCGCCCGAATCGATATCGTTTCTTCTTACTTATACCGTTAGCCCTATTATTCAAAACCAGATCATGGTCAGCTCGTACGTTTCAATGGTGGCTACCATAACACTGGTCCTGGGTATTGTATTTGAATTGCCCATGATCATCTATGTACTGGCTTCTATCGGCATATTGTCGGGCACATTTATGCGCAGAACGCGCAGGTACTCGGTTGTGATATTGCTAATAATTGGCGCTATTATATCTCCGTCACCCGATTTTTTGACTACCATGATATCAACTGTTCCGTTATTTGTTTTGTACGAGGTGGGCATTGTTGTTGCCTCGGTAGTTGAAAAAAGACGTGAAAAAAAGCACGAAGACCTGATGAACGCATAAAACCATGATAAAAGAATTAAAAATTGCCATTGGTGCCGACCATGCCGGGTTTGAATACAAGGAAGCCCTGTTAAGCTTATTGGGCGAAAACGTAAAGGATTTTGGTACTTTTTCAAAAGATTCTGTTGATTATACCGACTTTGCACATCCCGTTGCTTTAGCGGTTGAAAGCGGTGAGTTTGACTACGGCATACTG
>CAISKH010000280.1 GCA_903885865.1 uncultured Mucilaginibacter sp. | reverse complement strand
TTCCTCACCCCCTTTAAACAAAATGTAAAATGAAAGTAGAAGATTGGGGCAATATAGACGTTAGATTAGATGCGGCTATAAAGCTATACCGGATGTATTTGCAACGTTCTAAAGAAGTATGGGATGTTTATCCTGAAATAGATCAGGCTTATTATATGTTTGAGTATAATATCGATATGGCTTATTCTTGTCGGGATGCTATATTGCAATTGTTAGAAATGTAATTAAACAAAATATAAAAAATTGATAAGATGGGAAAAAACCAGCCAACGTTATCCATAGGAATAATTTAATTAATTGCCTATGATTTATAACCATTTTACATGGCGCCCATTTGGGCACCGACCTAACATTTCTAACCTTTTATTTGCTTTGTTGGAAAAAATGTATATTTGTACAAATGGCAGCACCAGTAGGACGTCCCCCAATGTTTGAAACCCCTGAATTAATGCAGGCGGCTATAAACACTTATTTAGAAGCTAATAAAGATAAACCAACCCTTTCGGGATTGGCTCTCTTTTTAGGATTTGAAAGTCGCCAAAGTCTTTATGATTACGAAGAAAAGCCCATATTTACTTACACTATAAAAAGAGCGCGGTTACACTTAGAGGTTTATTACGAAGAAAAGCTATTAACAATCAATTCAACCGGTGCTATTTTTGCCCTAAAAAACCTGGGCTGGAAAGATAAAACCGAAATAGATCAGACAATTACCGAACATAAACAGTTATTCAAAATTGGCGACAAAGAGTTTATTTTGTAAATGGAAAATGAAATACTATTTGAGCCATCGCCAAAGCAACTTGAATTTATCGAAGCAGTATTTTCAGATCAATACAAATATATTTTATTTGGTGGCGCGATAAGGGGGGGTAAAACATACGCCGGTTTAGGGACACTATTACTACTTTGTAAATTCTATCCATTTTCACGCTGGGCTATTGTCCGCGATACATTGCAAACCCTTAAACGCAATACCATACCGTCCTTTAATAAGATATGCCCCCGAAATTTTATAAAATCATATAATCAGGATACCCAAGTTATAACATTTACTACCGGGGCGCAAATATTGTTTTTTTCTGAAAACTATGCTGATGATAAAGAATTGGACAGGTGGAAAGGGTTAGAAGTTAATGGTTTTTTATTTGAAGAAATAAACGAATGCCAGGAACAATCATTTTATAAAGCCATAGAGCGGGCCGGTTCACATATTCCGCCGTCAAGGTATAAAAAACCAAAGCCACTTGTAATGGCAACCTGTAATCCTACAAAGAATTGGGTAAAAGATATTTTCTACGATAAATATAAAAATGGTACACTTCCGCCTGACTTTTGTTATATACCTTCAAAAATAACAGACAATCCGTATGTAATGGCTGACCCTGATTACGTGGCCTCATTGAAAAATATGCCGACCTATCAATATATGGTTTATGTAGAGGGTAATTGGGATGTGCAGTTAAAAATTGGCGGTGAGTTTTATAAATGCTTTGAATTAGATAATCATGTTAAAAACATAAATTATGATCCGCTATTACCATTGCATATTAGTTGGGATGATAACGTTAACCCCTATTTACCCGTTGGTATATTCCAAATAAAAGGAAAAAATCTGTTAATGATAGATGAGATTACTGGCATTAACCCAAATAATACAGTAAAATCAGTTTGTAATGAAATAATAAGAAAATATCAGGGGCATAATAGCGGAATGTTTGTTTATGGCGATAGCACGGCTAACAAAGAGGATACAAAAATGGAGAAAGGATATAATTTTTATAGGTTGATATTAGATAATTTGACACAATTTAAGCCAACAAACCGCGTCACTTCAAGTAACCCATCGGTAGTAATGAGGGGCAATTTTATCAATACTATTTTAGAAAAACAAATCTATAATATTACTTTTACCATTAATGAAACTTGCGTAAATGCTATTAATGACTTTATTTTACTTAAAGAGGCGGCAGATGGCACAAAGTTAAAAGAAATGGAAACCGATCCAAAAACAAAGGTTCGCTATCAGAAAGTAGGTCACTTTACAGACCTGACTGACTATATAATTTGCGCTGCTTTTGCTAATGATTTTCAACAATGGCAACGCGGCGGTTCGGCTATAAAAATAAATACAGGAAAAGTATTACACAAGCACGCATATTAGTAAATTTACGGTAGTATATAATCTAAGTTAAAAATCGGATTAGCGCATAAAGGCAAAGTTATATCCGAAGAGACTAAACTTAAAACGTCATTAACCATGAGGGATAGGGTTATATCGGATGAAACAAAGATTAAAATGTCATTAGCCAGAATTGGTAAAACATATAAAAAAAATTAAACATAATATTTAATTTATATATTTGTTAGAAAAACTAAAAAATGTGTTATCATCCATCTCATATTGAAAAGTTAATAACATTAGGTATAATTATTATACCTTTAATTTTCATGTTTATTTATTTTAGGTTTTTAATTAAATATTAATCATGCCATACCTAATCCCCGCAGACTTTAACAAGCAAATCCAAAAAGGCAACCTAAATCAGGTTATCGGCTCCGATTATACCATAATCAACTCATGGCTATTGGCCGCGCAAGAGAAAGCAACATCATATCTGACCCAAAAATATTTAACAGAGCAGGAATTTACGAATACCAATCAATGGATATTTAGTAATACTTATTTAGCGGCTAACAGGGTATATTTAGATGCGCCAGTTTACGATCCGACAGCAACCTACGCAATCGGTAATTATACCGTTTATCAAAATAATTTTTATATAGCGACGGCAACGAGTACGGCTATAGCATTTAATCCGGCTAAGTGGACACTAATAAATCCACAGTATACGCTTTACTATGCCCAATATCCGCAACCATATTTTAACATTAATACTTTTTACAATATTGGCGATAAGGTATTTTGGGCTGGAAAAGTATTTACGGCATTACAGCCGAGCGCAACTTATGACAATACATATCGCTTGCAAGTGGGCGTTCCATTGCCACCTATAAATTATTTTCCTGGGACGCCGGGTTATCCGCAATGGGATGCAGGCGTAACTTACGGTATACCCACTAATACGGCTATAACTAATATAACCTATTGGACGCAGGGCGACAACAGGGGGCAGCAAATGGTACAGGTTTGTATAAATTTAGTTTTATATTATGCCCATGCCCGTATTTCACCAACAAGTATACCCGTACATATCAAAGAAAATTATAGGGACGCTATTGAGTGGTTAAAAGATGCAGGAGATGGTATGATAACACCGAATTTGCCGTTGAAGCAGCCCAATCAGGGTAATAGGGTGAGATATGGGGTTACGAAACCGTTAAATATTAATAGTTACTAACATGAGCAAAAACCGTAACCGAGCCAAAAACTACGCAACGCAACAAATGACGTACGCATCGCCTATACAGGGATTGCAATCGCCAACAAGCCCATTACAAGGACAGCAAGCATTACCGGCGCAGATAAAACATAACCTATCCAACTACATAGCCCCGGTACAGTTATTGCGCTTAAAGCACGATGTAAGGATGTGGCGTGATGCGGTGTTAGAGGCTGAATTAGCCTATTATCCGCAACGTATCAAAATGCAGCGTATGTTTATTGATACTGCGCTAAACGGCCATGTAAAAGCCTGCACCGAAAAGCGAAAGGATTTAACGTTGTTAAGAAGGTTTGAATTGCAGGATAGCAGCGGCAAGCGGTTAGACGAAGCTACAAAAGCAATTTCTGAATGCGAATGGTTCCAAAAGTTTTTAAGCTATACGCTGGATGCTATTTATTACGGCTATTCTTTGATTGCTCTTGGTGATATAATTGATAACGATTTGCCGAATTTGATTATTGTAAAACGTTGGAATACCTCGCCCGATCGCTATAATGTAACCTCTTATGATTATGCTATTGTCGGGCAGGATTTTAGGGCAGACGATGTAAAAGACTGGCACGTTTATGTACCTACGCCAAGCGATAACGGGACTTCGCCCTGCGGCTATGGATTATTTTACAATGTAGCTGTTTATGAAATATTTTGCCGGAATGTATTAGGCTTTAACGGCGACTTTGTAGAGCGTTTTAGTATGCCTTACGTTCATGCAAAAACCACTAAGCCAAGCGATGAGCGGGATGATTTGGAAGCAACAGTTGCCAATATGGGCGCAAACGGTTACGCTATTACCGACCCGCAGGATGATATTGAGTTTTTGGAAGCCGCTTTAGCTGGTACTGGATGGAATGGTTATGATAATTTGGAGAAGCGTTGCGAGGATAAAATAAGTAAACTTATACTGGGGCATAGTGATGCTTTGGATAGTACGCCAGGAAAATTAGGCGCAGACCAGGGGGGGGACGAAAGCCCAGTACAAAAGGCGCTTTCTGAAAAGCAGATAAAAGACGGTAGGATGTGTGAGCGGGTATGTAATACTTTGCTGTTCCCGAAATTGCACAATATAGGACAAATGCCAAAAGGTATAAAATTGGTATTCCTGAATGATGACGAAGTACAGGAAACGGTTGAGCGTGAAAACCTAAACGCCCAGGGACTTGCTAACGTTGGTGTTGCTATGAAAAATGCGGGGCTTGCAATGGATCCGGCTTATTTTCAGAAACAAACAGGAATACCTACCTCGGCAATCGTTACGCCACTCCCTATATTGCCGCCAAAAGAATTACCGTTAAATGATAAGGTTAAGAATAAGCTGGATAAATTATATAGGATTAGCGCATGACATTTGAAAACATCGACGGAATACTAATAGTCAAAGGCGACGGCAAAACAATTGCGTCAACACCAGCACACACTATTGAAAAAACGGGCAACAATATGCGGTTAACATTCAACTGTATAAATTTGGAGTTTACGGAAGATGATATTTTGTTTGACGACTTAGTAAAGCTATTGCCGAAATGAATACGCCAAAAATAAAATATTCAGATAAGCAGATTTTTACGCTACTCAAATCAATCCATACAGGTATTATTACCGAAATGGATTTGCCGGAAGACCTTTATTTGCGTATCGGCGAGTATTTATCAAAAGCGTTATATAAAGGCTTCGGCTCAACCCTCGAAACAGTATCAAAAGCCGACGAAGCGATATTAAGCGATCTTCGCGATAATGTTTATTTATTCAGCGCAGCTAAAACTTATCAGTTTACAAAATCAGCAAGGAATCTATTGACCGATAGTGACGGCAACATAAAGCCATTTAAACAATTTTATGAAGAGGGTAAGGTAATTGCAGGTGATTATTTAGATGCTTGGGCAAAAGCGGAATATAATACCGTTATAGGGCAATCCCAAATGGCGCAGCAATGGCAATCTATTGAAGCCAATAAGGATGTTTTGCCTATGCTGACCTTTAGCACAGATGGTAACGCCTGCCCTGAATGTGAGCCATTTGAGGGGTTGTCCGCCCCGGTTGATGATCCGATTTGGGATATTGCCTGCCCTTTGCTCCATTTTAATTGTGCCTGCATATTAATACCGTCCGACGATGCCGAGCCGAGCAGCAAGGAATTTGTAGACGACTTGCCAACGGATGATATACCCGATGATTTTCAGAATAATCCTGGTAAAACAGGTGAGATATTTACAAAGAACAACCCCTATTTTGAGGATACGCCAAAAGGTGTGTTTGGGCAGTTGGAGATACCCAATGAGGACTGATTATGGTAAAACTCAAAGAACTAAATAATGGCGACCTGTTTATCTACGAAAATAAGCAATTGCAAGTTATCGAAAAGCAATCGGGCGAAATATTAGTGCGAGATGTACACAACCGCCTGCACGTACTGCCAAAAAAAACAGAAGTTAGGTTAATTGAAAAATAGTATATTTGAGTGATGAAAAAAACAGGCACATACAAAAAAACAGGCAACTTAGCTATTGATATTGTCGCCGGGTGTATTAATCATTACGCCCGGTTTAAAAAGCCATTAGAGCGAATTGTACTGCACCCTAAACTATGGGCTTCGTTTTGTGAATTTGTAAAAGCGCAAATCCCTATGTATGATTTTTCGGACGATACGGTTGATTTCGATGGAGTTAAAATTGTTAAGGGTACAACCTTAATGATTAAGGATATGTATTGGGAATTTGGTAAGGTTAAGAAATTGGAGGTAGTTAATTAAAAATGGCCTCTAAATTCAACTTTCAACTCGTTAAAGACAATATAATACAGGTAAAAAAAGAATTACCCATACTATTAGCCAACGATGCGCAAAAATATTTTTTAGGTGCGTTTAAAGATGAAAGCTGGAACGGGGCAAAATGGGCAGAGGTTGAGCGTCGAAAACCCGACACCAACGCTTATAAATATCCAAAAAAGAAAGGGTTATCCCGCAGGGTTAAGCCTATTTTAATAGGAACTGGTCGATTAAGGCGTGAGGTTAGTTTGATAGCTGGCAACGCACAGGTTAATTATAACGGCTATGATTTTAAGGTTACTTTGGCATTGAATAGCGCAAATGTTCCTTATGCCGGGTATAACAATGACGGCACAGAACATATACCAGAACGTAAGTTTATGGGTGATAGCCCGGCATTGCGAAAAATATTGTTAAAAAGGATTGAAAGTTATTTTAATAAGGTATGGAAAACAGCACAATAAAAAAAGTTAAGTGTGTTAATTATTTTATTACCGCCTTAACAGATAACAAATTTGAACGGTATGTAAGGCACATAATTAAGCATAAAAAGTATGGCATTAACATTTAACCGCATACAAACATTACGCTATATCTTATGCTTGCGCATGGAACGTGGATATACAAAACCATTTTTTGTAAAATATTATGGCAGGAATTAAACAACCTATAAGCAATATGCTCACCAAGCTAACAACCTTGAACGTAACAAATCAGGATTTACAGTTAGTGCCGCTTAATGCCAGGATATTTAACAATCAAATTAAACGACAAAAAGAGGGCGATATACAAGCCGTTCCATTGCCGTCAGCTTTTTTAGAAGTTGTTAATAATGCACAATATAACCGATTGTTAAACGGTGTTTCTGAAAGTGATATAGTTTTTCGCATATATTTGACCCATTGGTTTACGGATGCGCAGGACGGTACATTTGACCAGGACTTGCTTATATTTGATTTACGGGATAGTATTATAGCTTTATTAAGTAATTACCGACCTACAGCTTGCGGTAATTTATGTTTAACAGCAGAGGGGCAGGATTACAATCACGGCGATGTTTATGTTTATGTGCTTGAATTTACAACGGGCTTTATAGACAGCAAAGGCAGTCCGTACGATGTTGGCAGGACTGATTTTATAAATAGTGTGCCGCCGACTGTTTTTGATTTGGAAATTAGTAATTGAAAATATGAAAAAAAAATACGATGCTTGGCAATGGGTTAAAAAAGTGTGCTTACCAGTTAATAGAAAAAAAATAACATGTCCCGCTCAATAAACGTCATTCAATCCCAAATGTTAGCCGATATAAAAGCGGATAGCACATTGTCGGGCTTAACCAGTACATCAAAACGGGCGATATTCCTATTAATGACTTATATTTTCGCAACCTGTACATTTTTATTGGAAAGCCTGATAGATATTTTCAAAACATCAGTTGAGTTAACCGCTTCAATGGCGGCTCCGGCGAGTGCTGCATGGCTACAAGCACAAGTATTAAAATTCCAATACTCGGCAACCGTACCTCAAATCATTCAATTAATCAATTTCGCCCCTGCCTACCCCACAGTAGATACTACTTTACAAATCATATCACGGGCAAGCGTTATAACAACCGTTGCAGGGCAAACCTTAGTAAAAGTAGCAACCGGAAATCCACCGGGCGCATTATCTTCTCCGCAATTATCAGCCTTGCAGGATTACGTAGATGCTATTGGTGCGACAATAAAATATATCGTTGTTTCAACTGCTGCCGACGAATTATATATACAGGCTGATGTTTATTACCAGGGGCAATATTCAGCAATCATATCGCAAAATGTTATTCAGGCAATAGGTATATTTTTGGCTAACCTACCATTTAACGGGCAGCTTTTGGTAAGCGATATTGAGCAGACTATACGGGCAGTAGTTGGCGTTAATGATTGCGTATTGAAAAATGTAAAAGCACGGGCAGATGGTACACCATTTTCAAGCGGTACTTATTTAGTGCAAGGTGAAACATGGATAAGTAGGATATTTCCGACCATTGCTGGATATATTATACCAGAGACTACATCGGGGCAAGATTTGGCTAATAGTTTAAATTTTATAGCGCAATGATAACACCCGAAAATATAGATCAAATCATTAAACAGATTGCCGATGTTATGGGTATAACTGATTTTGACTTTGAATATAATTTTGATGAAAAGAAGTTAATTATAACTGAAAAATAACATGGAACAAATAAAAACAGGCGACAAGGTTATTTTAGGCAACGTATCGGGCGAGATAACTGAAGTTGCAAGTGCCACTTTTAAGATAAAGTTTGATACACATCAAATTAACGGCGAAAGCGAAGTAAGCTATCCGAATACCGTTATTAATCATTTAATTGAAATTGTAGAACATAAAGTAGAAAACGAATAGGATGCCCGATCAATACGACATAGATTACAATCAGCAAATCATAGAATTACTACCGCCAAACAAACGGTATAGGAATATGATTGCCTATATGACCGATTGCATGACTTCTACCCTGCAATATTTACGGGATGCAGTGTTGGGTGATTATCGTAATGGTAGTGCGATTGCGGTATGGTCGGCGGGCACTTATGCGCGCAAAGCAAAGGTAAATTACAAAAAAGGTATCTATGTAAGTTTGATTAATGGCAATACCGATATACCGGGCCTAACTGATAACTGGTATTTTCAGCAAACTTTTTTTATAGGCTTAACCGAGCGACTGGCCTATAATGGCAATAATCTCATATTAACTTATGCACTAAACAGGTGGTTCGGTACAACATTCAGGCAACCCGGTACAGGTTTAAGTGATATTTATATTACAACAAATACGATAAATGCAGATACTTTTGTTGTTGGTTTTGATAGTCCGGAATGCAGTACATTGAATTACGGCAATTCAAATCAGGCGATAACCTATAATTCAACATTTGGTATTCAATATAATGCAAATATAAATGTACCTGCTACGCTAATTAGCAGTTTAGGCAGCGCAGCGATGGCTCTGTTAACTTCGTTTATAAATATGTATATTTATAGTGGCTGTGTTTATCAGATAATCCCATATTAAAAATGAAAAAACTTGACCTATCCCCCATATCCCCCGGCATATCAATGTATGTAAAAGGTGGTACTTTACAATTTTTACAACTTGCCTATCAGGAAGCGTTAAGCGAATTAACAACAAGCCAGATAGGGGTCAATTATGACACCACTAAAGCCTATGTCCTAAATGGGTGTATCAATTCGGGTTCGGGAAGTAATTACATAATTTCAGCAGGATCATTGTTTTTTAACGGAGAAATATATTTAGTACCTGCCGCTACATTTACAATAACCGGCAGTAATGTTGCCGAAGGTATTATTACCATTACGCAATATATTACCGATGCCGACCCGACTGATTACACAGACGGTATACAACGAAATGTGCATGATATACGGCAAATGGTATTTTCACCAGCATTGTCAGGTAGTGGCGCAGTTAACTTTATAAATTTAGTGAACTTAGCTTATAAGCCCGTTGGTGCAATAGGCCAAACAATTGAATGGTTGATGCCGGGTGGTGGCAGCCAAAACAGTTTATTGCCTACCTATTTTGATAGCGGTACATTACAGGGTATACATCCATTAACTTTAGGCTGGATTATTGATGACGGCGGATATGTTGCCGCTGCTTATTTAGCTTCGGATAGTAAATTTGGAACAATAGGGCAAACACAGGGGGCGGATGCTATTACTTTGGGGGCAGCGAATATACCAGTATTGCAGACTGCTAATAAATTTGCTACAACTGGCGGGGGTACTGTTTTGGCATACGCTCAAATATCTGTTTCGTCAAGCGCATTATCTACAGAGCCAGTTAATCAAGGCAGCGCAAATACACCAGTTTCTTTAATTCAACGAACAAAAACAAAGCTAAAAATAACCCGCTACGCATAATATGGCTAAGTCTGTATCACAGGAGAGAAGAACCGTATTTTACCCCGATCCTGTTTATAAAAAACGGCTTGAGGTACTTAATAAACAAACTGGCGAAAGCAAAAGCAGCCTGATAAATCAGGCTGTGCGGGAGTTTTTGGATAAACGTACTTCTAACGATGCAAAATAGTATAAACGAAACCACACCATAAAAGCGCATCTAAGCAAACTATAATCCAGTAAGTAGGTTCAGGCGTTCTGCCGATAATGAAATATACTACTATTGCAAAGAATAATAATATCAAGGTAATTATTGTTGGTGTCATATATCCATAACAACCAACACGTCGCTTTGTGTTAATAAATGTGTGCACACATTACAAGCCCTCAACCAACTTTATTTTACTTTTAACCAATGGATTTTATCTATACCGTCGATCCGCTGGCAAAAGTGCCAATAATGTTATTAAATGATGACATAGGACTTGACCAAGAAACGGGGAGAGGAATAGACGGCGCAAAGTTCATGGCTGAATTAATGGCCTTAGATGCAATGAAGCCCGAAAGTATCCAGGTTTGGATAAATTCCCCGGGTGGTATAGTAATGGATGGATACAATATTTATTCAGCTATACTAAAATCCAATACAAAGGTCGATACGGTCGGCGTAGGTTGCATGGCAAGCATAGCAGCAGTTATATTTCAGGCAGGGCGCACACGCACTATGATGGATTTTAGCTGGTTAATGTACCACAATCCCTACGGAACGGAAGATAAAAAAGTCATTGAAACCATGACTGAAAGCCTCGGCAAAATGGTTGCCAGAAGCGGAAAAACCGAAGCCGATATATTGCAAATGATGAAAAAGGAAACTTACATCAATGCAAGCGAAGCCTTAGAATATGGGTTGTGCGATAAAATAGAAGATAGCGCAGACCACAACAAAAAAAGATTATCAAACTTCACCACTACCGAAGCGTACTGGAGCGAAGCAAATAAAATAGTAAATAAACTAATATCAAAACCGGGCGAAATGAGCTTAAAATTAGTAACCAATAAATTAGGACTTACCGAAAATGCCAGCGAGGATAGTATCCTTGAAGCCATTACTAAAATGGAAAACAAGGCAAAGTCTGATAGCGAAACCTACGATGCCAAGATTAAAGATTTGCAAAAGCAAAAAGATGACCTTGACGAGGAAATGGATAAGCTGAAAAAAGAAAAGGCCGAAATGAAAGATGCAAAGGATAAGGCCGAAGATGAGATGCTAACTGAAAAATGCAAAAACATGGTAAGCGATTTTGCTAAAATAGGCAAGATCAAAGACGATGTAAAAACGCTTGACTTCTGGACTGCTTTGGCAAAGGCTGATTTCGATTTGGCAAAAGAGCAAATCGAAGCTATCCCGGTAAACAAAAAAGCACCTGTAATAAACATTGTAAATGGTGATAAACCTAAATACTCGATGGGTATTGCAATGGCTGAAATAAAAGCTAAATACGACATTAAAAATAACTCTAACTAATCATGGCAGACGGATTTATCATATCAGACACCACTTATGCTGGCGAGGCCGCATCACAATTTATTGTAAAGGCCATTACTGGTGCCGATACAATTAAAGGCGGCAACGCTTATATAAAGGACGGTATCAAAAAGAAATTTACTATCCCCCGTTGGGATGCCGATTACCAGGATTTTATCCAGGACAGGCAGGCAACCCCGCAGAGCAAGGGTACAATGACGGTAACAGGACAGGTTTTAGACCCTGCCGATTACATGATCTATACCGAGTTTAACCCGCGCGATTATGAAGACCACTGGTTTGCCACTCAACTAAACGATACGCTTATCGATAGGGCATTGCCTTATAGTGTTGAGAGCGTGGTTGTACAGGAAGTGCTGAAACGCCACACCAAGTACTTTAACCAAGCTATTTGGAATTCAAATAGCGCAAACGCCTCGCCGTCTATATTCCGTTATTATGACGGATGGCTGCAAAAGGCGCAAAATTCAGGCGAGACAATTGTGGTATCTTCACCAATAACGCTAACAGCCGGTAATATACAGGGTGAGTTTTTGCGCGGATACCAGGTTATACCCCCTGCTTTGCGTTACGATCCTGATATGAAGTTTTACTGCTCATACAATACGTATGACCTGTATGCGCAATCGCAAATTAACCAAACCTACAAAGGAGTTGATACTACATTGGACGGTATACCTTTGTTTAAAGGGCGCAAGGTTGAAAAGATTGCTGATTTCCCCGATAATGTTTACATGATTGCCAAAGGCCGCCCCGATATGGCTTCAAATCTTTGGATAGGTTTGAATAGCATTGCCGATGAGGGGTTGCAATTACAACGCCTGCAAGCAAACAGCGAATTGTTTTTCATCAAAATGTTGATGAAGGCAGATGTACAAATCGGGTGGAACGGCGAAACAGTACTTTACGGCACAGCATTAAACACAACAGACGTACCTGATTAATTATGACAAACGAACTAAAACAGGTGGTTGCAACCACGCCGGAAATCAGCCATGTATATTTTAATGCAGAAGGTGAATGGTTATTTTTTCCGCGCAAGGGCTTTACAAAAAAGATTAGCCGGGATGATGTGTTAAACGCCAAGGTTGCCGATACAAATGATGCGCCGAAAACAGAGGCGCAGGAGTTTGAAGACAAAGTAAACCCTAAACCGGGTAAAGTAAAAATTACTAAAGATAAATAATTATGTCAACATTAGCACGTTTATCAGGGGCAAAGAATAGCGGATCAACATTTGCTTCGTTATCAGGCAATTTTTACACCCCTGCATTTGCTTCAACCATTGCATTGGCAGTCCCTTATCAATCAGCAAGGGCCGTAATACAGCCAGCAACATTAACAGGAGCTGTCACCTTTACGGTAGCGTTACCAAGTGCGGCAGCCGATGATAAAGCGCCATTTGTAGGCGACGAAATTATCTTTTTATTAGTTTCGGACGGAACAAGCCGTACGGCAACATTCGGGACTGGTTTTTTGCCAAACGGTACATTATCAGTAACGACAGGAAAGTATGCCTATATTAAATTTATTTTCAATGGTACGGCCTTTATTGAAACGAGCCGTACAGTAACCGCTTAACGATATGAGTACATTACCACGTCTTACAGGTGCTAAAAATAGCGGAAGTACACTTGCTTCATTGTCGGCAAGTTACCAGACGCCTGCTTATGCGGCGACTATCGCTTTATTAATACCCTATCAATCGGCTAAAACAATTGTACAACCTGCCGTTTTAACTGGGGCGGTAACTTTTACTGTGGCTTTACCTACGGCTTTGGCTGACGATAATGCTCCATTCGTAGGTGATATTATCGAATTTCAATTAACCGCAGATAGTACTGCCAGGATAGTAACGTTTGGCTCTGGGTTTACTTCTACAGGCACATTAACCGTAGCAGCCAGCGCAAGTGCAACTATATCATTCAAATTCAATGGTACTACTTATCTTCAAACTGCAGTAGGCAACCCACGCGATGTAGTGAATATACAAACACCTGCATACGCTGCATCAATTGCCATTACCACAACTAAAAAAACAACCGAAGTAATACCCGCGCAATTAACAGGTGCGTTAACGGTTACGGCGGTTGTTACGGGGGCTTTAATTGGTGACATATTGATATTTGTGTTTTCAGCAGACGGCACAAACAGGGTAGTAACATTCAGTACAAACATAAACAGTGCAGGTACATTAACAGTTGTTGCCTCTAAATTTGGCAGTGCATCATTCTGTTATAACGGTACTGCATGGATCGAGACAGCAAGGGCATTAACAGCATAATATAAAATTACATGGCTTTAAGCAATATTACCTTTCAGCAAGGAAGCGGCGGTTTAGGCAGGCCATTACCAGGTCAGGACTTTATTTCGGGCTTAATATTTTATTCAAGTATTTTGCCGAGTGGTTTTTCAACCTCAAAAAGAATAATCAAATTTTTATCGCCACAGGATGCTATTAATGCAGGCATAAGCTATTCATACGCCGACGAAACTGCGGCAACCGGAACTTATCTTGTAACAGCAGTTGGCTCAAACGGAGATACTATCACCATAAGCGTTTTAGAGCCCTTTGGCAAAACAGTTGTTTTAGGTACTTATACCAAAGTATCGGGCGATAGTACGGCTACATTGGTTGCTACAGGCATAAAAAATGCCATTAATTCAAATACAACCACTACAGGATATACTGCAACTTCGTCTACAGCAACCGTAACCATTGTTGCGCGTCCGGGATTAGGAATTTTCTTAAACTCTGGAACGCCAATAGTTGTTAACTCACCCGGTGCGATAGCAGGTACGCTTACCCAATTTTCAGGTGGTGTAGGTTCACGGAATGCAGTTTATTTCTATCATATCAGCGAATTTTTTCGCATACAGCCAAAAGGTGTTTTATATGTAGGTATTTTTACTGTACCCGGTACTTATAACTTTGCCGAATTAGCTACTATGCAATCTTTTGCAATAGGCACCATCAGGCAATGGGGCGTATGGAAAGATGCGGCAGCTTTTGCGACCGCAGATTTAACCAGTATGCACACCGCTAATACAGCACAAGATACCGCACACGCCCCATTAATCGGGCTATATGGCGCAGATATTAGCGGCACTACCGATATAAGCACATTAACCGACTTATCAATCCTAACAGCCAATACAGCAAGCGCGGTAATAGCACAGGACGGCGCAGCACAGGGCGCACTATTGTACTTAACATTTGGCAAGTCAATAACCACATTAGGCGCATATTTAGGGGCCGTTGCTTTAGCAAATGTAAACGAGGATATTGGCTGGCTTAGTAAATTCAATATCAGCAATGGGGTTGAATGCGAAACGTTGGCTTTTGCAAATGGTAAATTATTCAGCGACAGTAGTATTACTACAAATTTGTTAACAACGCTTGACAATTACCGTTATGTATTCCTGTTAAAATATGTGGGATATGCCGGTAGTTATTTCTGCCATTTCAATATGGCAGTTATCATAAGTTCAAGTTATGCCTTTGGCAACGATAACCGTACTATACAGAAAGCAAAACGAGGTATTTATACTGCCTTATTGCCTGTATTAAATGGGCCGCTAATCTTAAACGCCGATGGCACCATGTCAAATACCACGATTGCCTATTTAATCACTTTAGCGCAGGCTCCGTTAACCCAAATGGTACGTGCAGGTGAAATATCGGCAAACGGTGTGACGATTAATCCCACACAGAATGTGCTATCAACAGGTACAGTAATAATTAACGTACAATTAGTACCCGACGGCGTGGCAAGGCAAATAGTAGTTCCAATAGGTTATACAAACACTTTAGCAGCATAAAATATGGCAATTCCAATAATAAACGGTATAAATTATAGCTGGGCGAATATATCATTTGTGCTTTTTGGCGTACCTATTACACAGATTACCAAAATAAGTTATTCCAGGAAGCAGAAAAAAGAAAACAATTACGGGGCCGGTTACGACCCGGTAAGTCGCGGATATGGTAATAATGAATATGAGGCCAGTATCGAAATGTATACCGATCAATGGTTGCAGATTATCGCGCTTGCACCAAATAACGACCCGTTGCTTATTGATCCATTTGATATACCTGTAATATTTTCTATTGACGGGCAACCTCCAATAAAGGATGTTTTGCGCTCATGCGAATTTACCGAAGACCCCTTTTCCGGTTCCCAGGGTGAAACAAAATTAATGGTAACAATACATTTGTTGCCGGCATCAATTGACCGGGCAGCGTAATGGGACAGGCAATGAAAATAGATAACACGCCAAAGTTGTTAACCTTAAAAGAGGTTGATAATCGCATAGCTGAAAAGAATATTGAAGTTTTAGCCAAAGCAGAAGAGTTAACAACAAAATTAGGCATTAAGGTACACCCGATAACTTTTATTGTTGATAGCCAGGCAAGTGATTTCGTTATTGGTTACATCAAAGAACCTTCACGCTTAGTAAAAATGCGCGCGATGGATAAGGTTTCTTTAGGGCAATCTTCATTCGCCTATTTAGAGTTATTGGAAAGCTGCATCATAAAAGACGAAAGCGACCCCCGCATATTAAGCGAAAAGCCAGAAAATGATACCTATAATTTAGGTGCATCTAAATTTTGTGGCAATCTATTGGTTATCGCTACCGACCTTTCCGATATAAAAAAAAACTAACAGATAAATATCGTATTACCGACCAAAGCAGTGAAGACAGTAAATGGTCGGCGCGGCTTCGCTTTCATTTTAATATAGAACCCGACGAATTAACCGAGGAAGATTTTATAAAAAATGTAGAACGGTTGCGTTTTTGTTTATTAGAGCGTGGTGAGTTAACTATCAAATAAGATGCCTGAAGAAGTCAAATATACAATGAGCCTCAATGATCTGGTAACGCCCAAGATCGATAACGCGGATAAACACGTACAAAAATTTGAGAGTTCTTTACATAAGGCACATTCAGCATTAGGACAATTCGGTTCAAAGATTTTACAGGTAGGGGAATATTTGGGCATATCATTTGCCTTTGTTAAATTTGAAGAGTTTTTCAGAGAGGGTACAGAACTGGTTCACAAATTTGATATTGCAGAAGGCCAGTTGCAAAACACTCTTAAAAACGTAGGTGAACGTGCGGGATTAAGTGCAGAGCAATTAGTTGCTATGGCTCAAAAGATGCAGCATGAAATTCCATTTACTACCGATAAAATAGTGGATATGGAAAATTCGCTATCCCGGTTCGGTAACATGACCCCAAAAGTTTACCAACAGGTATTAACCATGTCTGCTGATATTGCTACAGCTTTAAAACGGGATGGTGCGGATGTCGCTAACATATTAGGGCGTATCATGGAAAAACCAGCCGAAAATGGGCGGTTATTACGGCAGTTAAATATTACCCTTACCGCAGAAGATCGAAAATATTTGCTTCAACTTGAAAAAACAGGGCAAACAGCAAAAGCGCAAACGTTTATATTTCAGGAATTAGCAACTAAAGGGTATGGGGGTGCAGCAAAAGCGGCGGCCAATTCCGATCCGTTATTCAGATATAATAAGGCTATTTATGAATTAGAAATGCAGATAGGTGAAGTTGGTATAGCTTTAGAGGAAACCTTTGCACCTGGTTTAGAGGCGGTATCGAACGCTTTTTCAGATGCTTTAGAATATGGCAAGGAATTTTACGGGTATTTAAAAGACAATAAAGAAACGGTAGCGGGAATGGTTGTGGTTGTGGGCAGTGCAACAGCGGCATGGTTATTATATCAAGGTGTATTAAAGGGAGTTGCCGCATGGGAAGTTATTCATACCGCTTATTTGGCAACAAAGGAATCGGTAATGTTGGGGTATATGGTTTATATGACAGCAGTATCGGAAGGAACAGGATTTTGGACTGCTGCCCAATGGGGATTAAATGCAGCCTTTACAGCCAACCCAATAGGTATCGTTGTGGTTGCAGTTGGTGCTTTTATTGGATTGATATATGAAGCCTACCAACATTGCGAAGTATTTAGAGCCGTATTAGACGGTATTGGCCGCGTGGCTTATGATGTGGCAGAAGTGTTTGTTGGTTTAGGAAAGGCTATTGTGGGGGCTTTTACAAATAATTTCAGCCTGATAAAATCGGGTATTAAAGATATAGCAAATGGTGCAGGAGATGTAGGGGTTGCATTTCAAAGAGGATTTACTGAAAGTATGGCACAAAACGAATTGGAAGAACAAAAAAGAAATGCCGCTAAAAAACCTAACACAATCAATCCAAACAAAAATGTCGCTCCCGGTTCTGTAGTTACACCAAAATCACCCGGCACAACAACAAAGGCTACTGGTAGTAAAGTTTTAAATATCAATATCAAAATTGATAATGTTATTAAGGAATTTACGATCAAAACAACTAATTTTAAAGAGGGTATTCAAAAAGCACAGGATATGGTTAGTAATTCTTTATTATCTGCTTTAAACGATAGCCAGTTAGCGGCAGATATATAATGATAACGATTAGCAGTCCCTCACAACTTGCCAGGCAATTCAATCTGAATAATGTACAAATTATTCAGCCGCAACAATCTAACTTTCAAATTGCGCCGTCAGCAAATGTACAAGACCCGCAACTATACCTATCCCTATTGGGTACAAAGGTTTTAGTTGACTTAACTTTTCACGGGATGAGCTATACCGACGAAAACGGGCAGTTATTCCAGTTTGATGATTTTATATTGGAAACGGTATTATTATCTGTTACGCAAAATAAAAATATTGTACGCACCAAAATACAGGGCAAAAAAGGATCGGTAAAAGAATATATCAGTTTAGACGATTATAGTGTACAGGTTAATGGCATTATTGTAGGCTCCAATGGTGCTTATCCTAAAAATGATGTACAAACCTTATTAACGATATTAAATTGCAATGAAGCCCTTACGGTAACATCATGGTATTTGCAATTATTTGGCATTAATGCCTTAGTGATTGATAGCGGCGCAAGTTTAAACCAGGATGAGGGGCAATATTCGCGGCAAGCCTTTTCGATACCATGTGTAAGTGACGAAGCGACCAACTTACGCTTCTAAAAAAATAACCGGGCAGATGGAGTATCGTATCCCGGTTATTAAAAACCAATTTAACCTAAATGTAGACACAAATATAATAATTAGTTTCGTAATGTTATCACACATTTACAATGTTTATAGTCCAAACACAAATATTTATCAGCCAAGTACCTACTACAGCCTTTCCAAACAGGAATAATGAATTTTCTTTGCAATTTTCGGTAGAGATAGAGGCAAACGATAGTTGGGCCGATTTTACCAATGAGTGTAAAATAACATTACCAAAGAATTATACATATATCAGCACTACCGGCAATCCAGTAAAGGCAGATAATACCGCTTCAAATATTGGCGGTTTTTCGGTTAATGTCCCCTTGTTTTTGCGTGGAGACGAAGTAACGGTAATTGTCGGCTATCGGTATAAACGAAAGGGTGTTGACTTTGTTGATACGGCTACTATATTTTCAGGCTATATCAGTAAAGTTTCAAGTAAAAAACCGTTTGTTTTGGAATGCGAAGACAATATGTGGAAGTTAAAACAATTACCTGCGCCTAATAAATTGTTTAAAGCCGCTGATTATAATTTGGAGGATATGTTAGCCGAAATGTTGACTGGCACACCCTATACAGTTAATATGATCGCTCAAACTGATATAGGCGATTTCAGGACGCTTAACGAAAGTGTAATGGATGTTTTGGCGCGCTTGCGTAAAGATTATCACATAGAGGCTTATTTCAGGGGTAATGAGTTACGGGCAGGATATTTAGTTGTGTATATGGATCCAGGCAATAATTATAATTTTGTTTTTCAGGAAAATATCATTGAAGACGAATTGGAATATATCCGAAGGGATGACGTTGTTTTATCGGCTGTAGGCTATTCAGTAAATACGATTGCGGCTGGCGGTATAACAAAGGACGGTCACGCTAAAACCAAACAAGTGCGCTATGAAGTTTTAGTAACCTTACAAAATCGTGTATTTACCTCAAAAATAACACCGCCCGGTCAAAAAGCAGATTACCCCCCTAATCAAACAGGGCAGCGCAGGACATTTTATTATGCCGACGTTACCAATACTGCGGATTTGGTTAGCCGCGTGCAAAGTAACTTAACCAAATATTATTATACAGGCTTTAAGGGTAAATTCACTACTTTTGGAATACCATACGTCAGGCAGGGTGACAATGTAAGTTTGTACGATGCGGTATTACCTGAACGAAACGGGCAATATAAAGTAAAATCGGTTGAATATAAAATGACTATTGATAGCGGGTTAAGGCAAACTATTGAATTGGACTTTCAGATAAAGGTGTTGCCTAATTATACAAAGGCACAGATTAATGGGTTTATTAAGGGGGGATTTCCAGCATGAGCGACCGTAAAACAACTGAAGCTATTCAAAAGATAGCAGGTACATGGAATAAAGACCATGTTACAATGGTAACCTGTGAAGTAACCGCAGTTGATCTATCTACCCGTTCCTGTACCTGTTTGCCAATAGGTGGCACGGCTATAACCGAAATTGAAGGTGTACAATTAATGTGTATTGTTGACGATGGTTTTTTACTTATTCCGGCTTTAAACAGCACGGTAATTGTGGCTATATCCATAAAAAATAATCCGTTTATTGTACAATATTCTGAAATTGATAAAGCATTATTAGTAACTTTAAATGGTATTCAGTTTCAGGGGGGCGAATTGGGGGGATTGCCTGTTAGTGAATATGTGGCAATAAGGTTAAATTTGATAGAAAACGCATTTAATCAATTAAATATAAAGGTTAATGCTTTAGCACCAACGCCAGTTATACCACCATTGATTAATACAACAACGGCTAATATAGCTAACAATTCGATTACGCAAGGAATATGAGCAACAACGATATATTTACAATCGGCGACGATCTTTATATCGACCCCATATCGGGCGACTTTGATATTGCTGTTTGCGATGAAATTAGTGTTCGCGATAACCTGATTGCGTTTCCGGGATGGTGGAAGCAAAACCCGCAGGACGGAGTAGGGATATTCGCCTATCAAAACTCATCAGGGCAACAACAAGTTTTAGCGCGTAATGTAAAACAACAATTAACCGCAGATGGATATCAATGTAACAACCCGGTTATCGCTCAAACACCTAACGGAGTATTAACTATTCAGCCAAACGCTATAAAGCCATGATACAAACCTATACTGCAATAGCTAATCAAAATATTTACGATGTATGTTTAATGACTTATGGTACATTAGACAGGTTATTCAAGCTAATACAGGATAATAATTTCGGTAGTGTAAATAACTATCCATTTCAGGGACAGACATTTATATGGGACGATACTTTGGTGTTTAACGAAGCGGCCAATCAATCAAATACTTTAACCAATACGGTTTATGCCACAAGAGCAAATAGTATAGGTAATATTATTTATAATATTCAATCAAATGGGTTGCCTGTATCAGGAAGCCCAATAGTTTCACCTATACCGCCAAGTGGTGGTGCAAGTACGGCGTATGATTATTATTTAGTATTCAATACAGATATTCGATACAATGCCGGAACGTTAACATTTGCCGATCCTTATTTAATTGGTAAAACAGGTTATGCGATTTACGCACAGCAGCTAAGTCAATTCTTTTCTGTTATACAGGATGCCGATATTCATTATGATAGCGTTGCTGGTTCATTTACCATATTATCTGCTGGTTTTTCATTGATTAACGATTATTACTTAGTCATTTATCCAAATAAATATGATACGACAATTCCTTAGTTTTTGTTTATGCTTATTAGCATCGGCAACGCTGGCTCAAAAACCTGATTTTATCCGCACCCCAAATGGGCCGAATACTATTGTAGACTGGAACCTAAAAGCAAAGACATTAGTATTGCCGCACGGGACGACTTTAGGTTTATTCGGCAGCCAGGATACAACTGGTAATGTTTTTGTAAGGGTTGCAACTGGTGATACTTCGTTATATTTCCGTGTAGGTGGCTTAAAATGGGTAAAGAGTGGTAGCACGGCATCAACAGGTATTTCAACACGTATAATCGCCGGTACTACGGCAACCCCTTTGATTATAGCCTATTCAGGATCACCCCATCCAAATTATGTGCTTATTAATACCGCTACGAATTTGATTGATAATAATACCAACGTTCAATATGATGGGGCTAATTTTACCCTAATAGGAGCAGACAACGGCACGGGGCATTGGGCTGATAGTGCGATATTTGTGATAAAACCTTAATGTGTAAATAATTTAGGTAACTATATACGAGTTGGGGGTAAAATTAAAAATATAAAATGAAAAATACATCTATAATCCGAGTTGATCCCGAAGTTGTTGCAAAGCATTTTCTGAAAAAAACTCAAGATATTCGCCTTTCATCGGAGAGCGCAATATCTCTTGTTCGAAATTCACTTTTAGAAGCTCGTCAAAAGACTTCTGTAGTGCTTCGGATGCGACTTTACCTTGAACGCCTGCCAATCCTACGTGTTTTTATTGATCTGCTCAAAACCAACCTTGACCATTCAACAGATGACGTTAAAAAACGTATTGTTCAAACAAGTATATTTTTTGAAACAGAATTTAGTTTAATCACTTATGCTAATTTAGAAGATATTAAACCATTTACAAAAGGTGATTTCGAGCAATTTAATAAGCGTTTTGAAAAATGCAGAGAAGTAATATCTGAAGTTACAAAAAACCTAATTGGGGATGACGTCTCGTAAAGGTCTTCTTATTGCGCATTGGCCCTTAGTCTTAAACGCCCCCCGTTCGGTATATAAATATACTAATTATCAATCAATTAAACAAATCAACCCCCAACTGGTATATAGTTACCTTTATTTTATTATTTCTTTGATTTTTTTTTCTTCGGCTTCGGTAAGTTTGGCATAGCCAATTTCGTTTAGCTTGTTATGTAGCTTTGCGGTTGCTACTTTTTGAGATAGGTGCGGATATAACATCTTAGCTATAAATGACCTTTTTATGTGTTGTGGTATTAGCATATATACAAATATAACTATTCGTTTTATATTTTACTTTATTTTTATAGCATAACATTTAACCCACAACAATATGAAAAGGCTGTTACTCGGATTATTACTGTTAATGCCTTTTTTGGCGCATAGTCAACAAACATTCTTCACCCCCGGCGTAATGCCGAAAACCATCTCATTTACGCCTACATTCAGGATAGATACCACAAGTACAACTGATAGCCTAAAAAAGATCAGTTTGGCAAATGGTAATAAGTCATACCTTATTTATCAGGCTGCGGTGGCTAATAAACGCTTTGCGCTTATATCGGGTTCTACTAATTATATACAAAACGGCACATCGCCAGTTAACCAAAACTTTAATTTAGGTACAGGAAAAGCAGTTTCTTCGGCTTATAACCAAACAAGTTGGTCAAATGGAACAGCATTAACCGATAGTTTGGTTGTAAGGAATAATGGAGGCTTTAAGAGCATACCCGCTAATAGTTATAATTCAGGGGCGGGCACAACGGGTTATATAACTCAATATACAGGAAGCACCACACAGGGGATAAGCTCTATTTTTAACAATAGCGGGAATATAGGTATAGGGACTGTTACACCATTTTCCAATATATCAGGAGTGCCGGCTATTCTTGACCTTGCAAAAGCAAGCGGAGCAGTTCTTTTAACGCTCCACCCTCTTAGCACTACACAGGAAGTAAAAATAGCAGCAGATGGAACAGCTCTTAATATAGCGGTAGGTGGTTCAGCAACAGCCTCAAACAATCTTATATCTTTTTCAACCGACAACACCAATTCGAATTATCCCACAACGGAAAGGGCAAGAATTACATCAGATGGTAAGTTTTTTGTTGGGTATACAGCAGACCCAACATCGGGTAATTTATTTGCAAATAATGGTAATCTTTATAATGCAGGAACTATTACAGCCTCTATAGGGGCAGGGTCGGCAAATAATTTTGTGGTAAGTAATTCTGGTTTATTACAATATCGTACAGCGGCACAGGT
>CAISKH010000279.1 GCA_903885865.1 uncultured Mucilaginibacter sp. | reverse complement strand
TGGTATCGCTTTAGTCGGGATGGCAGGATTCGAACCTGCGGCCTCCACATCCCAAATGTGGCGCGATACCGGGCTACGCTACATCCCGAAATGGTTTGCAAAGGTAATCTTTAAAACTGCTGTTGCAAACTATTTTTCAAAAAGAACTTTACTTAGACGTTATTATAAAAATACCCATTATCAACTTACCAATATAATTGCCTCATTCGTCGCATCAATACAGGTTCTTGTCTCATAGTTATTAAATTCTGATAATTTCTGATTTTATTTGTAACGTGAATATACCCATAAATGCAACAATTATATGACATTAAAAATTGGTTGTACTTTCGGAGTAATTTCACAATTAATAAACCAAAATCGAAAAACATAATAATTATAATACAATGAAAAAGCATTTCCTCTTAGCCATTTTATTGGTCTTTTGTTTTGAAAAAAACTTTTCCCAGGCGCCCAAGTTTAACAATATTCAAAACAATAGTTTATGGGCAGCTGCAAAAATAAAAATTGACGGCGACCTTTCTGAATGGAAAAACGATTTTCAGGCATTTAACACAACCACAAAGCTTTACTACTTGTTAGCTAATGATGATAAATACCTTTACCTGGTAATACAGTCGACAGATGCTACCAACAAGGCGAAAATTGCGGCAGGCGGTATAACCCTTACTATAAATACAGCCGATAAGAAAAAAGATAAAGATGCATTTATTCTTACCTACCCCGTTATAACCCGGGCTGCCAGGGGCCAGCGCGGCCAAAGAGGGGCAGGCGGTTTTGGAGGCGGTGGCGGAGGTGGTGCCGGTGGTTTTGGAGGTGGAAGAAATGCTGTACCATTAACTGATTCGGCCGCAAAGGCGGCGGCTGATTTGCAGCATCAGCAACTTATCGCAGCCAGCAAAGAAATAAAAGTTGCAGGATTTAAAGACATTACCGATAGCCTGATCTCTATTTACAACGAATACAGCATTAAGGCCCAGCTCGGCTATGATGCCCAGGGGAATTTCACTTACGAGATGGCCATTCCCCTTAAAACGCTGGGTTTGTCAACTGCTTCGCCAAAAGAATTTGCCTATAATGTAAAGGTTAACGGCTTACAGGTGGCTATGAGAAACCAGGATGGCGCTGGCGGAAGAGGCAACGGTGGTGCGGGTGGTGCCGGCGGTTTTGGCGGTGATGTAAGCGGTGGTGCTGGCGGTGCCGGTGGATTTGGCGGGGCTGGCGGCGGCGGCGGCGGCGGCGGCGGCGGACGTGGTGGCGGCGGCGGCGGCGGTGGCGGTCGTAATGGCGGCGGCGGCGGATTTGGTGGTGCTGGCGGCGGCGGCATGAGAAACGGCATAGATATGCAGGATTTAACAAGCCCTACTGATTTTTGGGGAAAATATACTTTAGCAAAAAAATAAAATATCCCGCTGCCCTATAACCTACAACATGAAAAAATTATTCATTATAGCTGCTTTGGCTATGCTATCAGGCCAGCTATTTGCCCAAACCCCGCAGACGCGTGCCAGGAGGCCGGCAGCAACGCCTCCGCCGCCGCCGGTTCTTTCGCGCGAGGTAAGTGGCATTGTTAAGGACGAAACCGGGCAAACCATAATCGGGGCTTTAGTGACCCTGAAATCAAAAGTAGATACGTTAAGAACTGCGACTAATGAGGATGGGATATTCATTTTTAAAAATGTTAAGTACAACGTATTTAATGTTACGATAGAAAGTATTGGCTATGTTGCTTCGCTCAGGAAATATTCTTATGCCGACTTCACACCAAAATTAGTTTTAGACCCGGTGGTGCTTAAAACCAAGCAAAATGAGCTTAATGAGGTAAAAATTAATGGCACACCAAGTGTGATCTATAAGACAGACACGGTTGAATACAGGGCAAGCGATTATAAAGTTCATGAGAACGCCACCTTAGACGAATTACTGAAAAAAATGGAAGGTATGGAAGTTGGCTCTGACGGTTCATTAACCCACCAGGGGCAACAGGTAGTGAGAGCCAAGCTAAACGGTAAAGAGTTTGCGGGCGGAAGTGTGGCGCAGGCTATTCAGAATTTACCGGCTGATATCATTGAAAAGGTACAAATAGTTGATGATTATGGCGACATGGCCGCCAGAACCGGGGTTAAAGACGGGGACCCGCAAAAAGTATTGAATGTGACCACCAAAGCCGACAAATCAGTAGGCACTACCGGCCGGGTAATAGCGCAGGCAGGTAATGACGACCGGTATAACGCGCAGCTTTTTGTAGAGCATATAAATGCCAACCAGGTATTGGGCGTAATTGGCAACATGAGAAACACGGTGAATGGCGTGGCTTCAACAGGTGTACAGGGCGGCGCTACTAATGGCGGCGGCGGCGGCTCGGGAGTTGGCGCGGGCGCCAGGGGTGCGGGCAGCCAGGGTACTACCCAATCGGGGTCGCCTACGTTTAATTATCGTGATCAATGGAGTAAAAAGGTGCAGGTGGTTTCAAGCTATGCTTATAGCTTTAATAATAACAACTCTATAAACAATCAATATGGCCAACGCTATACAAGTTACGGCCCTGACAATTTTACAAATGATAACACCAGTCAGCGCAATAATTCGAGCCACAACGTACGCTTTGAATTGGCCGTTGACCTTGACAGCGCTAACTATTTGCAATTAAATCCCACTTATAGTTATACCAATTCAACTACGGCTACTAATATTTCACAAGACGATGTAGATAATTATACCACAGGTTTCGAGCATCAATTTCAAAAAGGTACAACCAGCAACTTAAGTACTTCAACCAATTATGGCCTTACCGCCCTTTTGGTGCATGTATTTAAAAAACCTCATAGAAATTTTTCTGTGCAATTGAGTCTTACCCAAAGCAATAGCGTAGCAAATGGTGGTTCTGATAAGGATTACAAATATTTTGCTGACAGTACGCAAAACACATTGATAAGAGATTCTACAGCGAATTTATTGACTAGCAGAACCAATAGAAACACTGTTTACAATACCAGGATAACTTATGTTGAGCCGCTAAGCACCATCTCACAAATTGAATTTAGCGGAACTATGAACAGGTCTGTTAATAATTCTAAGTCTATACAGGATAGTGTACAGGCTAACGGCCAGCTGAAAGACCTGACCGCCCTTGATAATATCTATAGTTACACAACCACCCAATCGCGCATAATGCTTAATTACCGGTATAACGGCACCAAAGTTAATTTGACTCTCGGAGCCACGGCCATCCCCTATAATTTAACCGGCACTAAAGTTGACGAAAGCACCGGTCAAAACATATCAACAACGCGTTCCTTCTTCCGCATAATACCTTCATTCAGGTTTGCCTACTCGTGGTCGCAAACAGAAAGGTTTACCATAACGTATACAGGCGCCAATACTGACCCCAGTTTCCAGGAAATTCAGCCATTTACGGACAGGTCGAACCCTAAAGATCTGATAGTGGGCAACCCTAATCTTAGTCCTGCATTTAGCAATTCTATTAATGCCCAGTTCAATTATTATATCGCTAACTCTAAATTTAATTTATCATTAGGGGTAAATGCGACGTCTATTGACAACCAAATAACCACCAATACCGTTCAGTTGCTCGTGCCGCTTGTAGTAACACCTACAAAAACCACGTATGAAAACATAAATGAAACTAATTATATCAACCTGAGCGGGGCCCAGGCCATAGTGGGACGGTACAATATTTCCAAACAATCGGACAACCGCGAGTATAATTTCGCATTAAACGGAAATATAACCTACAGCTACAACCCCGCGATGAGCAATAACGCTTTATACCATCAAACCGACTGGCGGTTTGATGAGCGTTTCGGCCCGAGAATAAATCCGAATGAGAACATTGAATTTAATCCATATGTGGCCTATGACGTTGACAGAAATTACACAACATTACTTGGCGCCAAGCCAACCATATATAAAACAACCATTTTAGCAGTGGATGGCAAGATGTATTTTATTAAGACTTTCCAGGTTAACTACAGCGCTACAAAAAGTTTTGTTTCCAGTTCAACCGGTCTCACCACAAACCCGCTTGTTATTAATGCGGGTTTTCAAAAAGAGTTCCTAAAAAGAAAGAACCTGGTTATAACATTTGATGCTTATGATATTTTGCATCAAAACAAGTTTCTAACGCAAACTGTAACAACAACCGGCGTAACCAATACCTTATCAAACAGCCTGAGCAGGTATTTCATGGTTGGCTTACGCCTTAACCTGCAAAAATGGAGCGGTGTACCAAAACGCAACGGACGCCCAATGCAGCGCAGAGGCGATGGCAGTTTTATTTATGAATAGGTGTAAAAAAGTCGGTAAAGCTTAAAAATCTTCGCAGGCAAAAAAGCTACTTTGTATAAGTAATTTTAAACCACGAAAAACAGGCCTGCTCATCAGTTTTACCATAATGGTGCAATCCCGGCCTTGCGCTCCTGTCCCAGGCCGGTAATAACCGGCCGTCATAAGATTGGCTTGCGGCCTGGTTAAGTTCGTTCCAGCTATTCGCTTCCTGGCCCCAGTAAAATTTAAAGTTTGTTCTGTCAGTTACCGTCATTTTAAATTGCACGGGTTTACCTGTTTTTATTTCGGTGCTGCTCCAAATTTTTCGCTCTTTATTGGTTACTTCCCATAACTGTACAGTGTTTCCTGTTACGCCAATGCCAATTGCATGGTTTACATCCCCATATAGCACCAAGCCTTTAAGTGCAGGGTTAGTATTTAATACCTCCGTGCGCATTTCATAAGTGCCCGATTCAGGCCGAACCGTTAATGCTGTACCGGTATGATTAACCGTATCTACCTCGCCTGCAAGGCATAGTTCGCCTTTCTTTAGTTGTGTAATTGGTTTAGAATGGCGGTAATCCCACTGCCAAAAATCAGCCAAAACAGGTTGGGTAAAATTATCGGTCATTCCATCATGCAATATTTGTTTAGCCTTTAAAGGCGACTCGGCTTTTATGGATGGACTATTGCCATTTTTAAAATACGGCCATTTTGTTGTGGCATCCCATGCCAGTTCATCCAGCATACCCTGTCGGCCTGTATAAATATTGTCGGCCACGTTATAAGCATGGTATAAAAAATAGTACTTGCCCGTGGGTGTTTCCACAAAAGTACCGTGGCCGGGGCATTTCCATTTCTCATTCGCAGTAAGTATGGGGTTACCCTCGAAATTGGTATAAGGCCCTTCAAATGCCGTTGCTCTTGCCACCCTTACATTGTAACTGCAGCGCACCCCGCAACACCCCCCTGCCGAATAGAATAAATAATAATAGCCGTCCTTTTTAAGCATGCTCGCGCCTTCCATTAATGTGTGCTTATCATCCCGCAATAAGCTAAACGGATCGCCAACTGCGTGTAAGCCATCTGCTGATATTTGGCTGGCCAAAAGCTCTATCGGGCGTTTATCCAACCCGTAGGCTTTCCAGATAATGAATAATTTGCCTTTATCTTCAAATACAAAAGGGTCTATCGATTCTGTGCCATAGTTAATAATAACACCTTGATCTGTAAAACCCTTTTCGGGGTTGGTTGAGGTAGCCACACCTATGCAGGCCACCTTATCGCTGGCTCGTTTGGCAACATAGTACACATAGTAGGTTTCATTGTGATAAAAAAGCTCGGGTGCCCAAAAGGATGAGAGTGCCCATGATGGTTTTGTTTTGAATATATAGCCTTTCTGTTTCCAGTTCACCAAATCTTTCGACACAAATAGCGGAAAATGCGGCCCAAACTCAGATGAAGTACCCGAAGCATAATAGGTACTTCCCGCTCGTATTACCGATGGGTCGGGGAAATCGCCGGGAACTACCGGGTTGGCATAGGTATTCCGGGTAGTATCCGCTGCCTTTGTGGCTACCCTTTTTGTAGGGTGTACAGCGTAAATCCCTATTAACAGCGGCGTAAATAATATGAACAAACTCCTTGAAATTACAACAGGTATATTCATATAGCTGATATTATTTCTTTACCGAAAATTGATAATAGGATGAGGTACGATAAGTTTGCCCCGGCTTTAAAGTTGTTGATGGAAATGAAGGTTGGTTTGGCGAATCGGGATAATGCTGGGTCTCCATCGCGAAAGCGGTCCTGAAATCATCCTTCGCGCCGCCTTTAAAAGTATTTTTACCCTGCATAAAATTCCCGCTGTAAAACTGCAATCCCGGTTCCTGGGTGTACACCTCCATCATTATTCCGCTCTTGTCGCCAACAACAGTGGCCGCACGCACAAAAGTGTTCGGGGCATGATGAGTAAGCACAAAATTATGATCGTAACCCTTACCATTTTTTAGCTGTTCATTATTTTGATCTATCCGCTCGCCAATGGTATGAAGGTTATAACAAAAATCAAACGGTGTACCTGCAACAGCAGCCAGTTTCCCGGTAGGAATTAAGGTCGAATCAACCGGGGTATATTTATTTGCATATATCCACAAGCTATGGTTAAGTATAGTGCCACTACCCTCTCCATTTAGGTTAAAAAACGCATGATTAGTGAGGTTAACAACCGTGGTTTTATCGGTAGTGGCTTCATAATCCATGTGCAGCGCGTTATAATCGCTTAAAGTATAGGTTACTTTTACTTCGAGATCGCCTGGGAAACCGCCTTCCATGTCTTTTGAAAGGTAACGGAGCTGCAAAGTATGTTCATTGGGTTGTACGGCATCAAAAACAATGTATTGAAAACCTGCATTGCCGCCATGCAAGGTATTGGGGCCATTATTAATGGTGAGGGTAACAGGTTTGCCATCCAGCATAAATTTGCCTTTTGCAATGCGGTTGCCGTAACGCCCTATGGTTGCGCCAAAATAGGGTTCGGTAGAATTTTTATAATCGGCTAAGCTTTTAAAACCAACTACAACATCGGTTAGTTTGCCATTTTTGTCGGGAACGATGAGGCTGATCAGCCTGCCGCCATAATTTGTAAACGCGGCTTGCATATGATGCCTGTTTTTCAGGATATAAAGTCCGGTTTTTTTACCGTTGATCGTAGTATCAAATGCCGATCTGGAAAGAGTATCCATTTTACTATTATCAGCAACCGGCTTTTTTTTTGAATAGTCGCAGGCTATTAACAAGAATAAACAAGCAGACAATAAGCCGGCGATCAATTTTAGTTTCATCACTTTAGTTATAATTACTTACCATTAGCCACCATGGTATTATTGGCGACCGTGCTTTCTATTGCTTTGCCCACATAAATACCGCGCCCTGTATTATATTGTGCTACGTTACCGGTAATTATTATCTTTTTAAAACTATCCAGTAGCGTATCGAACTTAATACCGTTCTCATCATTGCCCTCGGTTAGGTTCCCGGTTACTTTTACGTTATTGCTTTCTGTACACCGTATGCCTGATAATTTATTGCGGGCAGCTTCGTTGTTGCTGATCGTAACATCATTACAAAAAGACACATCAATACCGCTGCCGAAAGTAGAAGTATCAAAACGGCTGCCGGTTACATCAATATTGTTCGAATGGGTTATATGCAGGTTATGCAGCAAGCCGCCGCCAGGTATTACGTTGGCGCCGTTATCATTAAAACTGCAGTCTTTAACCACAACCTGTTGCCCTCCCCTAACAGATACACCGTTCTTGGTACAGTTCTGCACCGTTAGATGCTCGAAACGGATATTGTGCATCTGGTTATCGTGGTCAGCCTGGAACTCCACTCCTGCCCGCGGCGGCGCGCTCATATACGAACGGTTCCTGCGGCTGGCATTCGGATCAAACTCAACCCCGGTTATCAGCCCGCCTTCCAGCACAAAATCGCGAAGGGTAACATCGTGCATATCTTTATCGGCGTTTTCAATAGTTTTTCCGCTTATTTTCGGCGACAGCATTAATACAGTTTCCCTACCCTCGCCTGATAAGGTTACGCCGGCTGGTATGCGTAATGTTGCTCGTAGGACATGAATGCCCTTAGTTAAGACCACCCATTTGCTTTTGCTTACACTTGCGTCAAGAGCCGCTTGTATTGAGTCGCCGGAGGCAACAATGATAGCCCCAGCAGGTGGCTCGGTGGTTGCCATATTCAATGCCCCGGCTTGCAGTATTACGTTACCAGGTGCTTTTAACGCTATTAAATGATGCGGCGCGATTGCTTTTTCTGGAGCCCTTACGCTTGTTAACAATGCAAATGAAGTTTTCGGCCTGGTTTTTTCTTTAATAACACGGGCCGTATAAGGCATTTCGATGCCCTCTGCTTGATAATG
>CAISKH010000278.1 GCA_903885865.1 uncultured Mucilaginibacter sp. | reverse complement strand
TTCACAAATATTTCAAAAACCTTTTACCTTCCGCCTTTTACCTTAAAACAACTATCTGTGATTCAGCGGTACACTTGGATAAAGTAAAAGTTTTAGAAAAGTATCGTCCACCCGACGCGGCCCCGCTCATTGGCCGCTGGATAGATTACTTTAAGTGTGAGTTTAAAATTTCACGCAATCGCGGCAGTAAGTTTGGCGATTACCGTGCGCCCCATCAGGGTAATGGGCACCGCATCTCCGTTAATTACGACCTTAACCCCTACGCTTTTTTAGTAACCACTGTACACGAGTTCGCTCACCTGCATACCTGGAACGAGCATAAACAAAAAGCAAAACCCCATGGTACCGAATGGAAAAATAACTTCAAAAAAATGATGCAGCCTTTTTTTGAAAAAGAGGTTTTTCCACCCGATGTTAAACACGCCATCATTAGTTATTTGAACAATCCCGCCGCTTCAAGTTGTTCCGACCTTACTTTATACCGTTCGCTCAAAAAATACGACGCGCCTAAGGAAGACATACATACCGTTGAGAAACTGCCCGCTAAAGCGCTGTTTAAGCTAAAGGATGGCCGCATTTTCCGCAAAGAAGAAAAGCTGCGCAAACGGTATAAATGCGTAGAGGTGCATTCTAAACGAGTATACTTGTTTAGCCCGGTGGCGGAGGTGGAGTTGATAAACGATTAATGCAGCAATTATGACACGCTTAACGCTCATTTGCCTGTTCCTCCTCATCTCATTATTAAGCGTATTTAAAGCACCCGCCTATTACTTATGGCTATTAGCTATTGGTGTTACCGAATTCCCATTAATTTTTGCCGGAATAGTATTAATACTTTTAATCTCAGGGTTTTGGGTGCAGAAGCACCAACTTGCGGGAACTATTATCGGCATAGCTGCATTGTTGCTTTATCTTTCGCCAATTGTGCGGGCGGGTATAATAGCTAAAACTTTAAAGCAGGAATTATCCGCCGCGTTGGGACCGGTTAGCAATAAACAGCCTTTCAGTTTTTCCAAATTGTTTTCAACCAATAAAAACACGGTTTCTCCGCATATTTTAACTTATGTTACTTATTCTGATACTACATTAACGCTGGACTATTACGCATCGCAAGTTCCGGGGAAACGGCCCTGCGTTATAGTAGTGCACGGCGGTTCCTGGAGCAGTGGCGACAGCAGGCAGTTACCCGAACTGAACAGTTACCTGGCAAAGACAGGCTATAACTTGGCTGCTATAAATTATCGCCTGGCGCCTAAATATAAAAACCCGGCGCCGGTTGAAGATGTAAAAAAGGCATTAGCATACCTGCATCATCATAGCGGCGAATTAAATATTGACACCAATAATTTTGTTTTATTAGGGCGATCGGCGGGCGCGCAAATTGCTTTGCTGGCCGCTTATACTTTGCAGGATAAAAGCATAAAGGGCGTAATTGACCTATACGGCCCGGCCGATATGGTTTGGGGCTACGCAGCTCCCTCCAACCCATTGGTCATGGATTCGCGCAGGGTTATGGAACAGTATTTAGGCGGAACCTATCAGCAGGTTCCGCAAAACTATAAGGCAAGTTCGCCTATTGAATATGTCAGTCAACAAACCATACCCACACTTATTATTCATGGCCGGAATGATGTATTGGTAGCGTATGAACATAGCAGGCGCTTAAACCAAAAGTTACAGCAAAACAACATTAAACATTACTGGCTGCAATTACCCTGGGCAACGCATGGGTTTGATTATAATTTGAACGGCTCCGGCGGGCAGTTATCTACTTATGCAATTGAGAGCTTCCTGAAAGCGGTGATGAAATAATTCCACTAAATAGAATCTGGGTTGGTTTCATGACTGGCCCACCTCTACCGGCAATTTATCCATCATCCGCCTGCCGGTAAACACCATATAAATACCATAAGATGATGTGGCAACCGCAAGGCCCGTACCTACAAAGGCAAGCATATTGTTTTGCGAAAGGCTATGATTCAGCGTAAAAACAATGCCTGAAACAGCAATAATGGTGGCCCATGTGGCCAGGTAATAATCAATGGCACGTTTAAATATCCAGCCTAAAGGGTAAAAATGCAGGGCCACAACCAGCGCAATAGCCGGTATAACCAAATCGGGGTGGCCAATATTATTAACCACATTTATAGCTATAAAGATACCCAGCCCCTCACCGCCAAAAATAATACCGAACCACATGCCTTCTTTTTTACCGCGTTTGTTATCAGCTTCTGATGTGTTTTTGGGAAAGCGCTTTGCTACCGAGAAAAAGTATATCGCCTTAACAACAAAGGCGGCGGCCAAAATACCGAACATGATGATTTCGATATTATCATCACGACCATCAAGCCCCGCGTGCGCTATTATGGCCCATATTGCAGTAAAAAATGCCATCATTAACAAGCCTGTTGCTATACTTTGTATGGCGATGCGGGGTATCAGGTGCTTTTCGTTGCTCATATATCTTTTTTGTTGCGGTAGCGGTGGCAGCAGCAGTTAAAACCACTACTATAAACTGCCGCTAAATTATCTTTCCAGTTTAGCAACCCGTGTAGGTGTATCCTGCCCAGAAACTATGGTGCGCGAACTTAAAGCGATCGCTTTTATGGTTGAAGTGATATTGCCCACATCCAGCGTACTAAATTCATCTTTTACCGTATGATAGAGTTTATCAATATCTATCTGGTCGGTTGATATGGTATGCGCCGGTACGCCCACCCTTGCCAGCGAGGCATTATCGCTGCGGTAAAACAGGTTTTGGTCCGTATACGGGTCGGGGTAAAATTTAAAGGCCGTGCCTTCCAGGTTCTTTTGCAGGATAGGGCCAAAACTCGACCGTTCAAACCCGGTAATTAATGCAGCGTTTTGCCCCCATTTGGAAGCCTTGCCTATCATTTCGATATTAAACATGGCTACTACCTTATCGGGAATAACCGTTGTAGCGAAATATTGAGAGCCAAATTCGCCTATTTCTTCGGCCGTGAACGCCACGAATATTAAAGTACGGGCATTGTTATCCAATTTCTTAAAGTATTTGGCAAGGGTTAAAACCGCTGTAGTGCCCGATGCATCATCATCAGCGCCGTTAGCTATGCTATCGCCCTGCACGGGCCTTATAATACCCAAATGATCATAGTGGCCCGAAAATATAACATATTCATCGGGCTTTGTTTTACCCGGAATTATGCCTGCTAAATTAAATAGCGGCAACTCTTCTTTTTTTACCTCATGGCTTATGCTGAACGACTTTATAGCATCAAACTTACCGATAACGAAAACTACGGGTACCTGGGCAGGTGCGGGCGAATCTTTAAAAGCGGGCCTGCCGCCGCGGGCAAATGTTTGTAACCGCTTAAAAACCGGCCCAAATTTGGGGTCAACAATAACTATTTGTTTCTTTCCACTGGCCGCATACTTTTTGAAGTCTCTTTGCAGGTCAGCATCAAGGGGCAAAACTACAACTTCGGCATCGCTAAGATTGGTCCAGCTAAATGATGCTGATGATACTATTGCTACACTATCTGCCGGAATCTTAATACCATTTATACTAACAGATGATTTAACAGGAGATGTTTTTATCATCGTAAAATTTTGCCGGTAACCCGTATTCCCCGTCATAGGCAGGAGCCCTGTTTTTTTATACTCACCCTCAATAAATTGAGCGGCTTTTTCAATGCCGGGCGTAAAAGTGGCACGGCCCTGCATATCATCAGCCGAAAGGGTTTTTATAATGCGTTCAACATCGATTTGCTGGATGAGTTTATCTACATCCTGCGCGAAACCGTAAAACGACGCGGCTACTAGGGCAATTACTACAATAAATTTTTTCATGTTTATTTTACTTTTGATGATAACCAGTTATTGCGGAATGCAGTTTGTTCGGCGGTCGGTGTTTGCCCTGCTTTTTCGAAGGTTACTACTTCCAAACTGGGTAGCTCCTCCAAAGTAATTACGGCTGTATGCTCGCCGGTGCGGTTTTTATAGCTCACGCTTATTTTATCGCCCGGTTTTTTATCGGCAGTTATTTGGCCCAGTGAAGCG
>CAISKH010000277.1 GCA_903885865.1 uncultured Mucilaginibacter sp. | reverse complement strand
CCCTTGCAAGTTGATGTGAACTAACACCTTTTTTATGTGCTGAAAATATGTAGATGGCAATAAACCATTTACGCAATGATATTGGTGAACCCTCAAACATAGTGCCGAGCGTTACTGTAAATCTTTGTTTGCATGACTTACATTTATACATACCCCTAAATTCACCTTTTACGTTTAGCTTGTAATGGTTTGCATCTACAACACCGCAATGTGGACAAGTTGGTACGCCATTCCATAATCTTAACTCTAAATACTCCCTACATGCTTTATCGTTAGGTAAGGCGGTTGTCATTTGCAGCATGGAAGTAAACTGTGGTATCATGTTCTTTGCTTTTGCTACACAAAGATATAAACTTATTTTGGTACAAAAAAGTAATTCAATAAATATCTTTAAAAACATTTATTCCTATTAATTTTGGTACATCAGCATATATCGTTACCAAAAATGATGGTCATTGCGAGATGTAACATAAGCCTGATCAATGATTACCAAACCCAACGCATCGAAGCAACCTCAGGAAATAATTGTCATAATGAGCTTGCCGAATTACGCACCCAGCCGGAAACACGCTCCCGGTTCGCAACAGACTCCCCTCCACTGGTCTAAGGTTATAAAAAAATAAAATAATGGATACAGGTCGAAGCATCAAGCTACCCTAATATGTTGCAGACTCGCTGCCGTTTCATAAATTCAGTTAGGTGCAATTTTGCCACGCAAGTATTAACTCTGCGCCAGGTTTCTCTACTGTGGCAGCCAATTTCCACAAAGCAAAGCTTGCCTGCCGATAGGCTCGGCCTTTTGTCTAGGGTGAGACTGTGGCGCATCAGGGCACTAATGCTGATGTTCTTTCCAATCATCAACACAAAAACTACCACAAATTACCCGATAAAATAAATATGCCTGAAAATTAGGAATTATCAACTATTCACCATACCTTTGTTCCAAATTTATCTACTAATATAACTTATTAAACTATGAAACTATCATTATTTTATCCTAAGTATTCCGAAGGGCTTTTTACCATCTCAGGAACCAGGCACACAAACATTCCCGCTAATTTAGGCGATTGAAAATCGGATATTCAAACATTCTCGATGATTTCGGCGATTGAAAATCGTATATTTTTATTAATCACATGCATCTGAACACATTTTTACACTTACCTACGGGCAGCAGGTTACCATATTTTTGCAATAACACCCTATCCGTTGGAAGTCTATCCCGATTTTTCATCGGGAAGGGCTGGGATGAGGTCACTGGGATATAATACGATATGATGAGATAATCAGAAATTACGTTATATCAGCCACCAGCAAAGGTTTCAGCAATTACCATTATCCCATCGCGTTTTTTTGAGGTAATGGGATAACCAAATAAAACGCCTTTTGGCGAGGCTACATTTTTTCAAGGTTGAAGTAAAGCACCTGGGGCCAGACATACAAAAGCGAGGTTCATAAACCTCGCATCTCGGCAGGTGCACTAACTCGTGCAAAAATGAGATAATATGAGATGATGTAACGTGAGTTCGATGGTTTTGCGCTACATTCTAACCCAATTTTTGAAGTACATG
>CAISKH010000276.1 GCA_903885865.1 uncultured Mucilaginibacter sp. | reverse complement strand
GGTAACAATATCAGCAATTTGTTCATTTTTTCCGGGACTTAAAGTGGCGGGAGTAATTTCCTGCGAAACGCCGGTTGTATATTTAGCTTCGTAATCAAAAAAATCTTTCGAACTAATGATCTCTGTTGCGGGCAAAACTTTTATTTTTCCGTGCAAACGGGCTATGCCTATGCTAAATTCGCGCCCCTTTATAAACTCTTCAACCAAAATCTCGTCGTCCTCATTAAAAGCTTTGCTAATGGCATCGGGCAAACCGGCGGCATTATAAACCTTGCTCATTCCCACGCTACTGCCACCATTATTGGGCTTAATAAACAGCGGGAATTTTAAAGTGGCTACAATTGTGCCTATATCATGGTCGTCCTTTTTAAACAACCTTAAAGAACGTGCTGTATGTAACCCATGAATACCCTGCACTATAGTTTTGCTATACGCCTTGCTCATACAAATGGCCGAGGTGGTAACATCGCAGGTATTGTACGGAATATTAAGCAGGTCGAGGTAACCTTGTAATTTACCATCCTCGCCGGGCGTGCCATGAATGGTAATAAATGCAAAATCGAACTTTATTTTTTCACCGTTAAAGGTAATGCTGAAATCGTTTTTATCAACATCTGTTCTATTGCTGCCCGATTCATAGAACCACCGGTCGCGGTTAATGAGTATGGTATAAACTTTATACTTATCCTTATTTAAATTAGCGGCTATGTTTTGCGCACTGTTTAACGATACTTCATATTCGCCGGTAAAACCCCCGGCCAAAAGCGCTATATTTTTGGTTACCATAAGTCCAAATATAAATATTTTTTGAAGCTGTGGTGCAGTAAATACTTAATTAGTTCGTTACTTTTCAAACTATATAAATCCGAAATTATCCTTATGTTTGATGCTTGATCAAGTATAATAATTTATACCGTCTGATGGATAAATTTTGGGCCTATTTAAAAACTAAATCGTTTAGAAACGCCTTGCTGCTGGCTATTGGTTCGGTTGTAACTATAGTTTTAATAGCCTTTTTCAGTTTGGGGTTTTATACCAGTCACGGATCGGGCATACCCGTGCCTAACCTGAAAGGGATGCCTATTGAGAGGGCAATCAGTATATTAAATGATCAGGGGTTTCGATACGAGGTAGATACTGTTTACCGCGATGCTACTCCCGGCACAGTTATAGAGCAGGATCCTGACCCTGAAACAAATGTTAAAGAAAACCGTGTAATTTATTTAACCATGGTTACGCTCAAGGCCCCGCCGGTTGCATTACCAGATATTGAGCAAAAACCTTTCGCCGAGGCTGTGGCCATTTTAGCAAATAGTGGGCTAAAGTTTGGCGATAGCACCTATCGCGCCGATATAGCCCGCAATGTGGTACTTGAAATGAAGGTGGCCGGGCAAACTATTAAAGCGGGCACAAAAATACCAAAAGGTTCAAAAATTGACCTGGTATTGGGTGATGGTGCCGGGGAAAGTGAAGTACCCGTACCTGACTTAATAAACCTGGAACTAAGCGAGGCAAGGTTCCCAATAAATCATTCGGGTTTAACGCTTGGTACTATAACTTATTTAGGGCCTGTTACAGCAGATTCAACGAATTTAATTATAGTAGCACAGTCGCCGATGAAGACGGATACTGCAAGCAAAGTAAGCAGAGGTACAAGAATAAACCTAACCGTTAAACAAGGTAAAAAGACCGCGCCATTTTAATGCATAAATTAAAAAAACAGGCTTCATATCATACCTATGATATTATGATAAACATATCTCAATTTAATTAAAAACAGGGCAAAACAAGCTGTAACAAAACCGACAGAATAATTGTTGCTTTAAAAACTGGCATCAAACACTAAACGCGAATCAACACGGCAAAATTTGCAGCGTTAACAATATTTTTACTATCATGGCTAAAAAAGCATCCCCCGGGGTAATATTCAGGAAATTTATTATAGTATTGGTAGTTCTGGTTGTTATAGGCCTGGGGGGCACCCTGTTATTTTATTACCTGCGCTATTTTGGCCCCAACGTTACCGGCAATAAAGAATACCTGTACATACATACCGGCGAAAACTTTGACAGTGTTTATAAAACCATTCGCGATGAAGGTATAGTAAAAGATACGACAACATTTTCATGGGCGGCCCATAACATGAAATACGTTGATCGGGTAAAACCCGGCAGGTACCGTTTACATGAAGGTATGAGCAATCGTAAATTTATCCGCATGCTTGCTTTGGGCGAACAGGAGCCGGTTGAATTATCCTTTCATGTTTTCAGAACGAAAGAGCAGTTTGCGGCATTTGCCGGCAGCAAACTGGAAACAGATTCGTTAACCCTGCTCCATTACCTCGATTCTGCAAAATTTGTACAGCAATATGGGTTTAATACCGACGATGCTTTTGTAATGTTTATGCCGGATACTTACCAGTTTTACTGGAACGTATCTCCCGAAAAGTTTTTTAAGCGTATGTACGCCCATTATGAAAATTTTTGGACACCCGAACGCAAGCAGCAGGCTGCAGCCATAGGCCTGAGCCCCGCACAGGTTTCTATACTGGCATCAATAGTTGATGCCGAAGCGGTGTATGATGATGAAATGCCAACCATCGCAGGTTTATATATGAACAGGCTGCATAAAGGCATTAAGCTCGAAGCTGACCCCACCCTGATTTTTGCTGCTCATGATTTTACCATTCATCGAGTGCTGAATAAACATAAGCTTATTAATTCGCCTTACAATACTTATATGCACACTGGTTTACCCCCGGGGCCAATTATGATGCCTTCGGTAAACGCTGTGAAGTCCGTACTTAATTACCAGAAGAATAATTATTTATACATGGTAGCTAAAGATGATTTTTCAAACAGGCATAATTTTGCAGCAACTTTAGCTGAACACCAGAAGAACGCGCATAAATTTCAAAAGGCATTAGACGAACACAACATTAAAAAATAATGTTTGAGCACACCACAAAAATACGGGTGCGCTATGGCGAAACCGACCAAATGGGCTATATGTATTATGGCAATTATGCCGAATTTTATGAAGTTGGCCGTGTTGAAATGCTGCGTAGCCTGGGATTAACTTATAGCGGCATGGAAGCATCCGGAATAATGATGCCTGTGCTGGAGATGAAATGTAAGTACTTAAAACCGGCTCTATACGATGAGGAAATAACCGTAAAAGTGATAATGGATAAAATGCCGGGCGTAAAAATTCATTTTAGGTATGAGCTTTTTAATGAAAAGGAAGAATTGATACATATAGCCGAAACCCTGCTGGTATTTGTTAATATGGCCACTAACCGCCCCTGCCTGCCCGCACATGATTTTCTTGACAAGTTAAAGCCATTTTTTAAGTAAATTAGCTTCCGATGAGATGGCTGCATCGTTTATTGCTACGCAGGGTAAAATATTACCATGCGTTTACCGAATGGACCAGATCAATTGTCCTTCCGGGCTTTGGCAACCTTTCACTTTACGCGGTTACCGTTTCACTGGTCAATGAATTTTTAGAAGATTCCCTGTTAAACAAGGCGTCGTCGCTGGCTTATAATTTTATGCTGGCCCTGTTTCCGGCAACTATATTTTTGTTTACTCTTATCCCGTACGTTCCGGTAAAAAACTTCCAGGCCGAGTTATTGAACGTATTATATTCTATCATGCCACCAAATGCCTACCTGGCATTTCAGAATACTATTGAGGATATTATAAAACGTCAAAACGGCAAGTTGCTATCGTTCGGCTTTATTACCGCTTTGTATTTTGCCACAAACGGGGTTAGCAATTTAATGCGGGCCTTTAACAACTCCTCCCTGATCATTGAAAAAAGAAGCTGGCTAAAACGCCGGCTAATCGCAATGCTGCTTACGGTAGTTATAAGTATTGCACTATTAATTGCTATTTCTATAATGATAGCCGGCCAAAGTGTAATAGGTTATATGCAAAGCCGGTTGGATAGTAAGGGCCATTTTTGGATATACATCATCGCGCTATCCAGGTGGGTGATCATCGTAGGGATATTTTTTGTTACTACTTCCCTGCTTTATCGGTACGGCCCCGCCCATAAACTTAAGTGGCGTTTTTTAAACCCCGGATCAATTTTGGCTACCGGGCTCGCCGTTTTAACTTCGCTGGGGTTTTCTTACTATATTACCAACTTTTCATCCTATAATAAACTATATGGCTCAATTGGTACCATTATAGTGGTAATGTTGTGGCTGTATTTAAATTCGCTTATCCTGCTAATTGGCTTCGAATTAAACGCGAGTATCGACCTTTCCAAACGAAATATAAAAGTTGTAAGGCCGCGTTTTAACTCGTTCCGCATCGAAAATCAAACCGAATAAAACTGCAATTATTTAGTTTTCAATAGATTACAACCCATTAAGCAATTGTTTAAAAAAAGCGTATTTCGGGTTTGGCAATTCGGCACGGTTTTGTACTTTTGACCCCGGAGAGCTGGCAGAGTGGTCGATTGCG
>CAISKH010000275.1 GCA_903885865.1 uncultured Mucilaginibacter sp. | reverse complement strand
TCCTTAAAAAACCGTGTCATAACCCCCTTGCCCCCCTGGAAAGGGAATGCCAGTTGAGCCTGCGCAAAGGAATAGCCCGACAGAAATAGCGTAATAACAAGTAATAATATTTTCCTCATTTTTTGAATTTAGTTTTAGGCAAATGGCAATAAAACCAATCACTAATCTCTAATTAACTAATCTCCGGCAACCGCCGGGTCCCCTCATACAATTCATATTCCAGTAAGCGGCAATCAAGCTTGCCATTATAAAATTCTATTTTCCGTGCTGCACGCAAGCCTATTTTTTTAGCCAGGTCGGGGTTTCCGGTAAAAATATATCCATTGTATCCCAGGCATTTTTTCTTCATAAAATCGCCCATTCGCGCATAGGTTGCTTCCAGTTTACTGTGCACACCCAGGCGCTCGCCATACTCCGGGTTAAATAATACAATTCCGGGCGCTTCGGGCACGTCCGTTTCCTCAAAGTCACAAACGCTAAATTCAATTAAATGTTCCACCCCCGCTGTTTTAGCATTTTTTTGGGATATATCAACGGCATCTGCCGATATATCTGTAGCTATTATTTTGAAACTGATCTCTTTTTTCGATTTATCCTTCAGCTTCCGTCGTTCAGTAAAAAACTCTTGCTCATCATAGCCCATAATATGCATAAAACCATAATTCATACGAAATAGCCCAGGGCATTTGCCGGTAGCCAGCAGGGCCGCTTCAATAGCCAGCGTTCCGGAGCCGCACATGGGGTTAATAAATGTGCTGTTTTTATCCCAATGCGTTGCCATGATGATGGATGTTGCTAACGCTTCGAGCATGGGCGCTTTACCCGGAATTTTACGATAGCCATGTTTAGCCAGCGTTTCGCCTGATGTATCTAAAAATATTTCGGCTTTATCATCCTGCCAGTACAGGTGTATAACCGTTTTATTACCATCAGAACCCGAATTTGGCCTGATGCCCTTTTGGGCCTTTATCCGGTCGACTATCGCGTCCTTAACTTTTACGTTGGCAAAAAGCGGCGTTAATATATGTTCATTATTAACATTCGAGGTGACCGAAAAATAGCCGGTAAAATCTATTAGTTTTTCCCATTCAATTTCAACAAGGCCGTTATAAAGTTCCTGCGGACCGGCAGCGGTAAACCCCTTTATTAGATATAATACCTGGCTTGCACAGCGCAGGTTTAAGTTTAAAGCTATGGTATCAGTTACGGTGCCCAACAACTCAATACCGGTTGGGAACACGCGCACGGGCGTAAAACCCAATTCTTCAACCTCCTGCTGCAGGTAGGGCGACAACCTTTTATTGCAGGTTATTATTATTTTACTTTCAGTGTGGAAAACCTGCATGATTTTGTGCGAATTTAGGAATTAAATACACCCTTATTTAATTTCCATCTATTAACTTTACATTTTTAATTTTTTGAACTATGGAAATTAAGGGTAAAGTACATGAAGTGTTCCCCACCGCGCAGGTTACAGAGGCACTGAAAAAGAGAGAACTGATAGTTGAATATGTTGAGAATCCGCAATACCCGGAGTACTTGAAATTTGAAGCTATACAGGATCGCTGCAATTTATTAGACAATGTTAAGGTTGGAGATGATGTGGAGGTTTTCTTTAATTTAAGAGGCCGCCCCTGGACAGATAAAACGGGCAAAAAGAGCTATTTTAACTCTATGCAGTTGTGGAAGATCAACATATTAAGCGGCGCAGGCAGCGCACCTGCCCCTGAATACGCCCCTCCGGCTGATATCAGTTCGGCGCCCGAGGACGACGACCTGCCGTTTTAAGTTCTTACAGTAAGGCCGTATTATAGCCTGTGAAGTATACAAAAACCCCGCTTTGTCGGGGTTTTTGTATTTAGTA
>CAISKH010000274.1 GCA_903885865.1 uncultured Mucilaginibacter sp. | reverse complement strand
TGCTTATACAATTTAAAATATTCAAATACATCTATCCCAATGCTGCCCGCCCCTACAATAACAATGTTCCTGGAATCCATTAACAGGTTGCGATTATTTTTCCTTATGGCCAGGAACACTAATTTCCAAACGCCAGTTAAAAAACCAAATAGTATAAGTGAATAAAATAAATAATCACGTGTAATTAAATATGCCTGAATACCAATAATGGTAATGATAAAACATATAAGCGAAACAAATAACAGGTAGGTTTTGAAAAACCCCCGATAAGTGTTAATGGAGTCTTTGTTTAAAACCTGCTTATATAAATCGGTAACATTGGCTGATAGTAGCCAAATAAGGTTAAAAATCAAAACTATAGGTAAATGTTTATTGCCAAGAGCCCATATAGTAGTGGGTTTATTAATTATCAGGTATGATATGAACATACTGATATTCAATAGGGTATAGTCAATAAAAAGATTTATTGTTTTGATATATGTTGCGTATCTATAAATCATCTTATTGTGTATACCTGCCTGCTATTTTAAAGTATTTATTTCGTCGAGGGTTGCTACCGTGCTGCCAAACTTAGCCACAACAACAGCCGCTGCACTATTAGCGAAATCACAAGCTTGAGATAGGGATAAATTATTAGCTAATGCGAAAGCTAAAGCGGCAACAACTGTATCGCCGGCGCCGGTCACGTCAAAAATGTCAAGGGCTTTAGTTGGTTTCTTTGTTAATTTGTTTTGATGATAGATGGCTATACCATCTTCTGATAGCGTAACAACAACGGTTTTACAAGCTGTAATAAAAGCGATTTTTTTGCAAGCCTGTTCAAGCGAATCATCATTTATAATATTTATGCCCGATGCCAGTGATGCTTCTTTTTTATTGGGTTTGATCAAAGTGGCCCCATAATATTTTGACAGGTCCTTATCCTTTGAATCAACTATGGTAATTACATTATTATCAGTACATAACTTAATAATGTTTGTCACCAGGCGGGTACTTAAAACCCCTTTACAGTAATCAGACAATATTAAGATATCAAGTTCTGTGATCTTAGTTTTTAAAAACTGAAATATTTCATCGGCAATAGCGTCGCTGCAATATATTTTATCCTCTTTATCCAGCCTTATTAACTGGTGCCTGTTTACAATTACACGGGTTTTTATAGTGGTGCGCCGCTGTTCGTCTTTAATCAGGTAATAAAAATCCGGGTTGATCTTTTGAAGTTCGGCGGCTACTATCTGGCTGGAATCATCATTGCCGCTTATGCTTATAACCGAGCCTTTGCAGCCAAAGGCTTGTAAGTTTTTAAGCACATTACCCGCCCCTCCTAAGCTGTAAGTTTCGCCGGATACATCAACTATTTGCACGGGCGCTTCAGGCGAAATACGCTCGCACGAACCATTTATATAATGATCCAGCATCATATCGCCTATTACACAAATTTTTACTTTTTTATTCGCGGGAAATTTGTATAAAGGCATTGGTTTATAAGTGGGTTAATAAAACGCAAATATCGTTAATCCGGTATGAAAAGTAAAGAACAATCGTTCTTCTATGCCTGCCCCATTGTACCGCCAAAATTCATTGGAAATACCGATGGCTCTTGCTGTATCTTGATACGGCCGTTTACAACCTCATATTTCTCAATATTATCACCAAGCGCGCTTAACAATCTTTTGGCATGTTCAGGCGTAATAATTATACGCGATTTTACCTTCGCTTTTGGCGCACCGGGCATAATACGGATAAAATCAAGCACAAATTCGGCGTTTGAATGGGTAATTATTGCCAGGTTTGAATAAATACCTTCTGCAATTTCTTCGGAAAGTTCAATATTCAACTGATTTTCTTGTTGTTCTTCCATACTGCTAAAATAGCAAAAGCCTTCCGCAAAACGGAAGGCTTTTTACTAATATTTATGCTATAATTTGATTATGCTTCTACTTCTTCAGCTTTCGAAGCCATCAAACGATCAAATTCCTCTTGTGAACCTACGCGGATATTTTCGTATTCGCGTAAACCGGTTCCCGACGGAATAAGGTGGCCAACGATCACATTTTCTTTCAAGCCAAGCATATTATCCTTTTTACCTGCAATTGCCGCTTCATTCAGAACCTTTGTAGTTTCCTGGAATGATGCCGCCGAGATAAACGATTTTGTGCCTAATGATGCCCGGGTAATACCCTGCAGCATCGGGCTTGAAGTTGCCGCTATAGCGTCGCGCACTTCAACCAATTTCAAATCTTTACGTTTCAAAATGGAGTTTTCGTCCCTTAACCTGCGTACAGATAGTATCTGGCCTGCCTTTAAGCTAGCGGAATCGCCCGGCTCAACAACAACCTTTTTATCAAAGATGTCGTCATTTTCCAGCATGAAGTCCCAACTGTCAACAGCTTCTTTTTCTAAGAATCGAGTATCGCCAGCGTCTTCAATAGCTACTTTCTGCATCATCTGGTGTACAATAACCTCGAAGTGTTTATCATTGATCTTCACACCTTGTAAACGGTAAACTTCCTGTATACCATTCACCAGGTATTCCTGTACCGCGGCCGGGCCTTTAATAGCCAGGATATCGGCAGGTGAAATTGAACCATCAGATAAAGGCATACCAGCCTTCACAAAGTCATTATCCTGTACAAGGATGTGTTTTGACAATGGAACCAGGTATTTTTTAACCTGACCGTCTTTTGATTCAATTGTGATCTCGCGATTACCACGTTTTACACCACCTAAGGTTACCACACCGTCAATTTCGGTTACCACCGCGGGATTTGATGGATTACGTGCTTCAAACAATTCTGTTACACGCGGTAAGCCACCGGTTATATCTCTGGTTTTACCTGTTGAACGAGGTATTTTAGCGATGATCTGCCCGGTTTGTAATTTCTCGCCTTCATCAACCGCAATGTGGGCGCCTACCGGGATATTATATCCTTTAATTACATTTCCTTTGTTATCGGCAACCTGTATAACCGGGTTTTTAGTTTTATCCCTGGTATCAATAATCACCTTTTCGCGGTGGCCGGTTTGCTCGTCAGATTCTTCACGGAAAGTGATACCCTCTAATACAGCTTCAAACTGTGCCACACCCGCAAATTCTGATATAATAACAGCGTTATACGGATCCCATGAACATATACGGTCGCCCCTGCTTATTTTGGTATTATCCTTAACATACAGGTAAGAACCATACGGAATGTTATTGGTAACAATTACTTTGTTGCTTCCCTGCTCCAATATGCGGAACTCGCCGGAGCGGCCCAATACTACATCAACAATACCGTCTTCGGTTTTATAAGCAACTGTACGTACATTTTCAAATTCAATGATACCATCAAACCTGGCGTTAATTTGTGATTCGGCAGCAATATTTGATGCGGTACCACCCACGTGGAATGTACGCAAGGTTAACTGTGTACCCGGCTCACCTATTGATTGCGCAGCAATTACACCAACCGCTTCGCCTTTTTGCACGCGTTTACCGCTTGCCAGGTTACGGCCGTAACATAATGCACAAACACCGCGCTTGCTTTCGCAGGTTAATACCGAACGTATCTCGATACCTTCAAGCGGCGAGTTCTCTATTTTCTTAGCAACCTCTTCGGTAATATCATGGCCGGCAGTTGCTAATAATTCGTTAGTGATAGGGTCATGTACATCATGTAAAGTAGTACGGCCCAAAATACGGTCGTATAATGGCTCAACAATATCCTCGTTATCTTTTAACGCGGTAGTGTATATGCCCCTTAATGTTCCGCAATCAACTTCGCC
>CAISKH010000273.1 GCA_903885865.1 uncultured Mucilaginibacter sp. | reverse complement strand
TTTTTTTATAAAAAAACAATAATAAAATGATTTATTAATTCATAATTATTAGTTTATTAATATTTTAACGGTTTATAATGAGGTAAAACAATTGGTTTAACTGTATTTTATTTTAAAAACAGATAATTTGGCTTACTTTTTTTAAAAATTGATGATTATGAGGATAAATTGCATTGCCGGAAATGGAACAATTTTCATTTGCTTTAATAAACTTCAACCAGCCAAGTTTAACACGCTCGCCCTATTCATAGTTCTTCTTTTAAAATACCAAAGCCTTAAAGGTGCCGTAAGTGAGTGATACCCCGGTTATGACATCCCGATTATTCCTGCAAATGACGTCGGTTTAAATCCGGCCAATGATAAATTTCATGCAATAGTTTGGAACCCTAAAAGGCCCCTGTCGCTTACTGTCCTTCCATTTATTTAAAAACCATAAAAAGCTTTAGTGTCCGATATTTGACCCAAACAAAACAAAAAATCCTGTAAGCTTTTGACTTACAGGATTATAATAATTTTTTAAGTAGCCCGTAGGGGAATCGAACCCCTGTTTCTAGAATGAAAATCTAACGTCCTAACCCCTAGACGAACGGGCCTTTTTGTTTGGAGTTCCATGTCTTGAGTTATTAGTCTTAAGCCGACTAACGACTTTGGACTACCGACTTTAAACTTAGAAAAAACCCCTTATTTTGGGATTGCAAAGATATACCTTTAAAGAGAAATTAAAAATATTCTTTCAAAAAATTACTTCCCAAACAAAAACCGCTTTTGGGCATTGTAAATCTGCCGGGTATAAACTTATCTTTATTAAATAAAACCCGAAAATATTTTATGAAACCCAGGCAATACGATGCAATAATAATTGGCGCCGGGCAGGCAGGCGTGCCCCTGGCTAAAAAATTGGCGTTAGCCGGCAAAAAGGTAGCTCTTATTGAAAAAAGATGGATTGGCGGCACCTGCGTTAATGATGGCTGTACGCCTACGAAAGCCATGGTGGCATCGGCAAGAATGGCCTACCTAGCTGCAAACAGCGCACCTCTGGGGGTAAAAATTAAAAACTTTTCGGTTAATATGCCGGCTATAAAAAAGCGCAAGGATGATATTGTACACCTTTTCAGGCACGCCAGCCAAAGGGGTTTGGAAGCGCTAAAAAACCTTACCCTTGTTTTTGGCGAGGCCGAGTTTACAGGCGATAAAACAGTTTCGGTAAAGCTGAAAAACGGCAGGGAAAAAGAATTTAGCGCCGAGTTGATCTTTATTAATACCGGCGCTAAAACATTCATTCCCGAAATTGAAGGATTGGCCGATATAGATTACCTTACCTCAACCACCATACTTGATCTGGACCATGTGCCCGAACATTTATTAATAATTGGCGGCAATTATATCGGGTTGGAGTTTGGGCAGATGTTCCGCAGGTTTGGGAGCAAGGTTACCATATTAGAAAAATCGGAAAGGCTGGTTTCGCGCGAGGATGAGGATATTTCTGTTGAACTGCGAAAAATACTGGAATTAGAGGGAATTGATATACAAACCGAAGCGCAGGCTACCGGCTTTAAACAAACAAAGAAGGGCAAAATAGCCGCCATCATTAAAACCGCCGGGCAAGAAAAGAAACTAAAATGCACACATGTGTTGATAGCCGCAGGCCGTGTGCCGCAAACCGCGCCATTGGGACTGAATAAAACAGGTGTTAAGGTTGATGAGAAAGGCTATATAATAGCCGGCATCAAGCTGGAAACCAATATAAAAGGCATTTATGCCTTAGGCGATGTAAAGGGCGGCCCTGCATTTACCCACATAGCCTATAATGATTATACTATTGTTTACCGTAACCTCATTGAAAAAACAAATTATACTATTACGGACCGCCCAATTCCCTATTGTATGTTTACCGACCCGCAGCTGGGCCGCATAGGCATCAGTGAGCGGGAAGCTAAAGCGCAGGGCCTGGATGTAAAAATAGCCCGGCTGCCCATGACGCACGTTGCCCGTGCCATTGAAACCGGCGATACACGCGGATTTATGAAAGCTGTTGTTGACGCAAAAACTAAAAAAATATTAGGCGCGGCAATATTGGGGCCCGAGGGCGGCGAGATCATGTCGGTATTGCAGATGGCGATGGAGGGCGGTATAACTTATGATCGTATACGGTATTGTGTTTTCGCGCATCCGCTGTATACCGAATCATTAAATAATTTATTTATGACTTTGGACCATTAGCCTGTTTTTATGATAAAGGTTGAAGATTTAAGCAAATCATTCGGGAAAATTAAGGCGGTGGACCATATCTCGTTCCAGGTAAAAGAGCGGGAGAACCTCATCCTGTTAGGCACCAGCGGCTGCGGTAAAACCACAACCCTTAAAATGCTCAACCGGCTAATTGAGCCAACCAGCGGTAAAATATTTATTAACGGTGAAAATATCCTGATGCAACCGCCCGAAATTTTGCGGCGGGGCATAGGTTATGTTTTGCAGAATAATGGCTTGTTCCCGCATTATACCGTTGCCGAAAATATTGCCATTGTACCCCAACTATTGCGGTGGGACAGGAAACGTATTGAAAACCGTGTAAGCGAACTATTAGAAAAACTCCATCTCGACACAACCTACCTGAACGCTTACCCTAACGAGTTAAGCGGCGGCCAGCAGCAACGCGTTGGGTTGGCCAGGGCATTGGTTGCTGATCCGCCGGTTTTGTTGATGGATGAGCCATTTGGCGCGCTGGATAATGTTACGCGCTCAAAAATTCATGCGGAGTTTAAGGCGCTTGATGAACTAAAACGCAAAACCATTATTATGGTAACGCATGATGTGCAGGAAGCCTTTGAACTCGGCGATCGTATTTGCCTGATGGATAAGGGCAGGATCATCCAAAACGGTACGCCGGCAGAATTGCTGTTTAATCCTGTTAATAGTTTTGTTAAAGATTTTTTAAAAGAACAAAGGTTGCAGTTGGAGTTTAAAGCACTACACCTGATAGATATTTGGGATTGGCTACCGACATCTAAGAAGAGGGAAACAAAACTGAATTTAATGTCCGACACGGGCTTATGGGAAAGCCTTGAAGGATTCAAATTTACCAATTCGGAAGAAATCAGTATCAGCCATCAAAATAATGAAATTAAAACTGTAGGGTTTGAACAATTAATGGCAGCATTTTATCAATACAAAAAACAGCAAACCCATGAATGAGCAACAGCAAACCTTGTGGGGTTTTATGGCGCAGCAGAGCGATAAGCTGCTTACGCAAACACTGCAGCATATCGGGCTCACCTTTATTTCGCTGTTTATAGCGGTATTGATAGGGTTGCCGCTGGGTATTTTTATTACCCGTAAAAAACAATTTTCGGGTACAGTTTTAGGCATAGCGGGTGTTTTGCAAACTATTCCCAGTATTGCCCTGCTTGGTTTTATGATCCCGTTATTAGGCATCGGCGCTAAACCTGCTATTGTTGCGTTGCTGTTGTACGCGTTGCTGCCTATCATCCGCAATACCTATACCGGCATTACCGGGGTCGACAGCGCAGTTAAAGAGGCCGCCGTTGCCATGGGGATGAACAAATGGCAGGTATTGTTTAAAGCAGAACTGCCGCTGGCCATGCCGGTGATATTGGCGGGTATACGCACTGCTACGGTAATAAATGTGGGCGTGGCTACACTTGCATCCTATATTGCCGCGGGGGGCCTGGGCGAGTTTATATTCGGCGGCATATCATTGAACAATACCAATATGATACTGGCGGGTGCCATACCCGCAGCGCTGCTGGCAATTTTGTTTGATTTTTTGCTTTCCCGGTTACAGCATCTCAACTTAAAAAAACTAAAAACTGCTGTTGCCGCCTTGCCGTTGCTGCTCATTATTATGTCGTCATTTTATTTTATACCATCAGCCTATGGCGGCAAGCTAACTGCCGGGTTTACGCCCGAGTTTATGGGCAGGCAGGATGGCAATCTCGGTCTGCAAAGCAAATACGGGTTAAAAATTCATACCATCGTGATCAGCGACGCGGTAATGTACAAAGCCGCTTACGAAAAGCAATTGGATGTAATTAGCGGTTACTCGACCGATGGGCGGCTGAAAGCCTATGGGTTAATAGTTTTGCAGGACGACAAGGGTATTTTCCCCCCGTATTACGCGGCCCCTGTTGTGCGTGAGGATGCCCTGAATAAATTCCCGGAGCTTGAAAAAACATTAAATATGCTGTCGGGCAAAATAAATGATAGCGTTATGACAGATTTAAATTATAGAACTGACTATCTTCATCAAAGCCCGGAACGTGTGGCAAAAGATTTTTTACTTGCTCATACTTTATGGCAGCCCGAACGTAACGGAAAGGTGGGTGTTGTACGCATCGGTTCAAAAATATTTGGTGAGCAGTACATCCTGGCTGAAATGTATGCTATGCTGATAAAGGGGTATACTGATTATGATGTAGCCACAAAAACAGGTCTGGGGGGCACAAAAATTTGTTTTGACGCGCTCACCAATAACCAAATAGACTTTTACCCGGAATATACCGGAACGGGTTTGCTGGCTATACTGCAATCATCAAAAAAAACGGTTGATTCGTTAGGCGGCGATAAAAATAAAATCTATAATTATGTAAAAAACGTATTTAAAGCAAAGTATAATATAAAGTGGCTGCAACCCATAGGTTTTAATAACGCCTATGCTTTAATGATGCGGCAAAAACAAGCGAAGGATTTAGGTGTTAAAACAATCTCGAACCTTAAACAATATTTGGAAAGCAAATAATTAAATGAGCCTTACCGACTGTTACCTTAAAGCGCGTAAACGTACCGAAATGATCTGCAGCCATTTGCAGACAGAGGATTACGTGGTGCAGCCTGTTGCCGATGTTAGTCCGCCTAAATGGCATATGGGGCATACTACCTGGTTCTTTGAAACTTTTATCCTGAAGCCTTATTTTATGGGCTACCAGGAACATAACCCTGATTATAATTACGTATTTAACAGCTATTATGAAACGGTAGGCAACCGGGTTATCCGCACTGATCGGGGTAACTTGAGCCGCCCTACGGTTATGGAGATATACCGCTACCGCGAATATGTAGATGAGGCAATGGCCAAGTTTTTATGCCATGAACCATCAGCGGATGTAAAAGAACTACTCATACTCGGCCTTAACCACGAAGAACAGCACCAGGAACTTTTATATACCGATATTAAATATATACTGGGGCATAACCCCTTATTTCCGGCTTATGATAAAAATTATGTTTCGCCAAAAGCGGAGGTTAGCGATGCCGGGTTTATTAAATTAAAAGAGGGCGTATATGAGATTGGTTTTGAGGGCGATGGTTTTTGCTTTGATAATGAGCTGAACCGCCACAAGGTATATTTAAACAGTTTTGAAATAAGCCCCAACCTGGTAACTAACGCCGAATACTTAGAATTTATAAACGCTGATGGTTATCATGATTTCCGTCATTGGCACGCCGAGGGTTGGGATTGGGTAAAAACAAACAAGGTTGAAGCGCCCCTGTATTGGCATTTAATTGATGGCGAATGGCACCACTATACCTATCATGGTTTAGAGCCGCTTAATTTAAAAGAGCCGGTTTGCCATATCAGCTATTTCGAGGCTTATGCTTACGCGGCATGGAAAGGCTTAAGGCTGCCTACAGAGTTTGAATGGGAAGCCGCCGCAACCCGGGTTAACTAGGGTAAAAGCTGGGAATGGACAGAGAGTTCGTATTTGCCTTACCCGGGGTTTGTTAAAGCTGCTGGGGCAATTGGCGAGTATAACGGTAAATTTATGGTGAATCAAAAAGTACTGCGCGGCGCATCAGAAGTTACATCGCCGGGACATAGCCGTATTACATACCGGAATTTTTTTCAAACACATTTACGATGGCAATTTACTGGCATAAGGCTTGCTAAGTAAACTATTCACAACAACAAATAACCTATGAATCAACCTGTTAAACAACCCGAATTGATCGGTACATCAAAAAACAGATTGGAAACGTTTTATGATGATGTTATTGAGGGCTTGCAATCGGTCCCGAAGCGCCTTAATTCCAAGTATTTTTATGATGCCAATGGCGATAAGCTGTTCCAGGAATTAATGGAATGCCCCGAATATTATCCAACCAAATGCGAACTGGAAATATTCTCGGAAAAAACTGCCGACCTGGCAGCTTCCATCATTGCGGACGGTGATGCTTTTGACCTAATAGAACTGGGTGCCGGTGATGCCATGAAATCAACCTGGCTGTTACAATACCTGTTGAAACAAAAAATTGATTTCACTTATCTGCCTATTGATATATCAGACAATGTGATCAACTACCTTACCGTAAAGCTTCCGCTTAGTTTACCGGGATTGCAGGTAACAGGCTTAAATGGTGAGTATTTTGAAATGTTGAATAAAGCGGCTTCCCTATCAGGTCGGCGAAAAGTAGTTATGTTCCTGGGATCGAATATTGGTAATATGCCCGCAAATGAGGCTGTTGATTTTTCCCGTGAGTTACGTAATCATTTAGCCCCCGGCGATATGGTTATTATAGGTTTCGACCTGAAAAAATCGCCCAAAACCATATTGGCGGCATATAATGACAAGGGCGGTATCACCAAAAAATTTAACCTGAATTTACTGGAAAGAATAAACCGCGAACTGAATGCTGATTTTGATCTGAGCCAGTTTGACCATTACCCTACGTACGACCCGGAAAGCGGTGCCTGCAAAAGTTACCTCGTGAGCCTTAAAGACCAGGTAGTAAATATTGACGGCAGGGAAAACATCCGTTTTATAAAAGATGAGTATATTTATATGGAGATATCGCAAAAGTTTACCATTATGCAAACCGACCAAATGGCAGAAAATACCGGTTTCAGGCCGGTTGGCCGTTTCTTCGATAGTAAAAAATGGTTTGTTGATACGATATGGGTGGCAGAGTAATAATTAGCCTTAATTAAATAATCCTTATCCCTTTTTTTAGAATAACGTCGTAAATTGTTTTATTTTTAGGATGCAAATAAAACATAAATGACTTTGAATTTCCTGTCGCGAAACCGTTCTGTATTAATTTATGGGGCATCCCTGGCTGTTTTATTGTTTTTAATGAAATGGCTGTAATGGCGTTTTATTATAATCGACCATAACTTTGAGCTCTATGCGGGCGCGCTGGCAATAATTTTTACCTCGCTGGGCATTTGGCTGGCAATTAAACTCGGCCGGCCTAAAACCGTAATTATAGAAAAAGAAATAATTGTTAACGGCGCACACTTTGTTTTAAATGAAAAGGAGCGCGAACGGCTTGGTTTGAGCAAACGGGAAATAGAAGTATTGCAATTAATGGCCGATGGCTTAAGCAATCACCAAATCGCTTCGCGCTTATTTGTATCAATAAACACCATCAAAACACACTCATCAAAACTGTTTGAAAAACTGGAAGTCGAGCGCCGCACACATGCGGTTGATAAAGCAAAAAAGTTGAGCCTGATACCCTGATACGCCTCATACTTTAGTATTAATAAAACTGTTTTTATTAAAATCATCCTAAAGTATGAGTGAAAAAAGAATACAACTGCCCAACTTTGAACTATAAATATTAAACCAGGCAAAAATGAAAAAGAATGTAATTGTATTCGGACTGATATCAGGATCCATATTCGCCATTTGGATGGCGGCCAGTGTAGCTATATGTTATCGCAGCGGCAATTTTGAGGGCAATATGCTGGTGGGTTATGCCTCCATGTTATTGGCCTTTTCGATGGTATTTGTAGGGGTTAAAAGCTATCGCGATAAATACAGCGACGGCCTTGTAAGTTTTGGCAAGGCATTTAAGCTGGGCTTATATATTACATTGATCTCATCAACCATGTATGTATTAAGCTGGCTTATCGCCTATTATGCCTTCTTTCCCGATTTTATGGACAAATACGCTGCACATGTCATCAGTCAAATTCAAAAAAGCGGTGCAACCGCGACTGTAATTGCGTCAAAAATCCAAAATATAAACACGATGAAATCAATGTACAACACACCCTTAGGCGTTGTATTGTTAACTTATATGGAAGTATTGCCTTTAGGGCTTATCATAACTGTTATAACAGCATTAATATTAAAACGCAAGACAAGCGCGGCGGTATAATCGATTTTCGTCATATCTGTAATAGCAGAGGGCTTAATTTAAGCTGATCCAAATTTTAACAGGAAAAAAATAACCCGTACTTTTGCAGTATGAAATTTCCTATAGTAGCCTACGGCGACCCGGTTTTGCGAAGAAAAGCGCCCTCAATTGAACCTGCCGAGTACCCGCACATTAAACAATTGGTTGACGATATGTTCGAAACCATGTATGCTGCGCATGGCGTAGGTTTGGCTGCCCCGCAGGTTGGTTTGTCTATGCGTTTGTTTGTGATTGACGCCGCTGTTTTCGCTGAGGACGAGCCATCGCTAAAGAATTTCAAAAAGGTATTTATCAATGCCTGTATCCTGGAAGAAACCGGGGAGGAATGGGCATTTAACGAAGGTTGTTTAAGCATACCCGATATACGGGAAGATGTAATGCGCAAGCCTGTTGTTAAAATATCATACTATGATGAAAACTGGAAGCACCATGAGGAAACTTTTTCAGGTATGGCGGCCCGTATTATACAGCATGAGTATGACCATATAGAAGGCAAGTTATTTACCGATAAACTTAGCCCGTTACGCAGGCGCCTGCTCGAGAAAAAGCTGAATGATATTTCAAGAGGTATAGTAGATGTAGAGTATAAAATGAAGTTCCCGGCTGTTAAGAAAAAGCGGTAATTATTA
>CAISKH010000272.1 GCA_903885865.1 uncultured Mucilaginibacter sp. | reverse complement strand
GCCATATTCGGTATTGAACCTAATGATCATGCTATATACCTTGATGTTAAGCAATTTTTAGCTAACCAGCGCCAGGGTACGCATAAATCAAAGCAACGTAACGAAATTGCAGGTTCGACCCGCAAATTATATAAGCAAAAAGGTACAGGCGGCGCCCGTGCAGGTAGTGTAAAATCACCGTTGTTTAATGGTGGTGGCCGTATATTCGGTCCGCAGCCGCGCGATTATAGCTTCAAATTAAACAAGAAGCTGAAAGTATTGGCTCGTTATTCGGCCCTTACTTATAAGGCTCAAGACAGTAACGTAATTGTTTTGGAAGATTTTAGCTTCGATGCTATTAAAACCAAAACCTATATACAAATGGTTGCAGATTTAAACGCTACTGATGTAAAAACATTATTAGTGCTGCCTGCAGCAAATGACAATGTGTATTTATCAAGCAGGAACTTGAAAAAAGCAAAGGTGATAACCGTTGACCAGCTAAACACTTATGATGTGTTAAACGCGGGCAAACTATTGTTAACTACCGGTGCTGTTAAAATTTTGGAGGAAGCATTAGCTAAGTAATATGGAAATTTTAAAGAAACCCTTACTTACTGAAAAAGTAACTCAATTAACTGAAAAGCTGAATCGTTATGCTTTTTTGGTTGATCCGAGAGCTAACAAAATTCAGATAAAAACAGCTATCGAAGCCATGTATGGCGTTAACATTACTGCTGTTAATACAATGAGATACGTAGGTAAACTTAAACATCGCAACACTAAAGCCGGGCCGGTATCGGGCCGTGCCGCATCAGTTAAAAAAGCGATCATTACGTTGAAGGACGGTGAAACAATAGATTTTTATAGCAATATATAGATATAGAGATGGCAGTAAAAAGATTTAAACCGGTTACGCCGGGTACCCGCTTCAGAGTTGACGTATCTAACTCAGATATTACAACAAACGTTCCTGAAAAGTCGTTGGTTGTATCAGCCAACACAAGATCAGGCGGACGTAACCATAGCGGTAAAATGACTATGCGCTACCTGGGTGGTGGCCACAAACAGGCATACAGATTGATCGATTTTAAACGTAATAAGTTTGATATCCCGGCAAAAGTTGCAACTATTGAGTATGATCCTAACCGTTCTGCACGTATAGCATTGCTACACTTTGTAGATGGTGAGAAAAGATATATGATAGCCCCTGAAGGTTTAACAGTTGGACAAATTGTTATCTCGGGCGAGAACGCAGCACCTGAAGTTGGTAATACTTTACCATTAAAAACTATACCATTGGGTTCTATAATTCATAATATTGAATTGAACCCGGGCCAGGGCGGTATTATTGCCCGTTCGGCAGGTACTTACGCGCAACTTTCGGCACGTGATGGCAAATACGCCATCATCAAATTGCCTTCGGGCGAAACACGTATGATACTGTCAACTTGTTTGGCAACTATTGGTACCGTTTCAAATGGCGAAAGAGCAAACGCGGTGTTAGGTAAAGCCGGCCGCAACCGCTGGCTGGGCCGTCGCCCAAGAGTTCGTGGTGTAGCCATGAACCCGGTAGATCACCCTATGGGTGGTGGTGAGGGAAGAGCCTCAGGTGGCCATCCACGTTCACGTAAAGGTTTATTGGCCAAAGGCTTTAAAACCCGTGACAAGAAAAAAGGGTCTGATCGTTATATCATTGAAAGAAGGAAGAAATAATAATGGCACGTTCAATTAAAAAAGGACCTTATATTGATCATAACCTTGACAGGAAAGTCTTGGTATTGAATGATTCAAATAAAAAATCAGTTGTAAAAACATGGTCACGTCGTTCCATGATATCTACTGATTTCGTTGGTCATACATTTGCAGTACACAATGGTAATAAGTTTATACCCGTGTACGTAACAGAAAACATGGTTGGTCACAAGTTGGGAGAATTTGCTCCAACCCGTACATTCCGCGGACACGCAGAGAAGAAAAAATAAGCATGGAAGCAACAACAAAAATTAAAAAGTCTG
>CAISKH010000271.1 GCA_903885865.1 uncultured Mucilaginibacter sp. | reverse complement strand
GGCTCAGGCGGCCAGGCAAACTATAGCAATACTGTAGCAGCTGTAGTGCACTAAAATTTAACGCGTTGTAAATAAACGCTTATATCCCCCTGGTCAAAAAAAAGATCAGGGGGTTTTTTTATGCCGGTAATTTGGTGATGCGGGCCGCCAATTTGTTTTCCTTTAATACTTCGGCAGAATAAATTATTATAAAAAAATGTTTTACACTAACCCCTGCCTTATAGTTAATTGTCATTACTATAAATAAAGGTAAAACCAGGCCTAAGACAATAACGTGCAAGTGAAATTATTAAGTTAATGTATAACTGAGGCCAGGTTTATCTGCACAATTTTCTGCTTTTACATTGTCTAAAAAAAATTATTATTTTATATTTAAAAAACCAATAAATAAAACCTGAACATCCTGCTTATTCACCAATGAATATTAACATAAAGCCTTTAATTTATTTTTCACTGCTACTATTTGCTGCAAATAGCTATGCGCAGCAGCGCGTTGCTGACAGCGGGGTGTATCAGCTGCCGGTTAATAATGCCATTGCTCATTTTAAACAGGTACTTGGGGTGCAATCGGGCTTATATAATGGCCAGGAATATATTCCTTATAGCAGGCAGCGAAGGTATAATGTGTTTTTTCACGACGCACAAACCTGGGACAAAGGTACGGTAACCTATGATGGCATGACCTTTACAGATGTTCCGATGATGTATGATCTGTATAAAAACGTATTGGTTGTACAGCTATACAATATAACCAACAGTTATGTGCTTATTACAAAAAAAATAACAGATTTTACTTTGCAAGGTCATCATTTTGTTTATAAATATTCAGATCCGTCGAATACAAACGGATTAGAAGCAGGCTTGTATGATCAGCTATTCAGTGGCAAAACAGAAGTATTGGTTAAGCGCAAAAGAACGCTGTTTATTAACCCCGGAGCGCAAAATACTTTTCCGGAAGATGACCAGGTATTCGTAAAAAGCGGAAATCTATATTACCCGGTAGGAACCCAGCATGCTTTGCTTTCGGTATTAAAGAATAAAAGGAAGGAACTGCGGAAATACATTAACGATAATAATATAGTTTTTAAGGATACGCAGGAGCAGGCAACTGTTAGGGTAGTGGTATATTATGATAAATTAACGCCATAAGGAATGAGATATTTTTATATAACTTTTTTATGTATTGTTTTTTTCTTCAAACCCGCATTTTCGCAATCGGGGAACGAAAAATTAATTAACGTTGACTTTAGGCAAGCTACAATAGCCCAGTTTGTTTCTGATATTGAATCAAAAACAACGTATCATTTTTATTATAACACTGCTGCTTTTGATAGCCTTAGAATAACCTTGCAGGAAAACCAGAAACCAGTTAGCACTATATTAGAACTTGCGCTATACAATACGGGCTATCATTATGCTATAAACGGCCAGGATGTATTTATGACTAAGGGCCGCGAAATAAAGACAGCGCTTTCAGAGGGGTTTTTTAATAATGCCAACCCGGCAAATGTGGCACAAGCTAATGTTGAAGCCTTTGCTGTGAATGACAATAAGAAGGTAGCCGAAGCTACTGCTGAAAACAAGCTTTATCAGATTGGTGTAAGTAATGGGACTGTATCCACCGGTAATTTAACACTATCGGGGTATGTACATAACGTTAAAACAGGCGAGGCTTTAGTGGGCGCCACCATATACGAACCAAATACTAAAGCAGGCGCTAATACCGACCCGTTTGGCCACTATATAATACATATGCCTTTTGGCAAACATACGCTGATTGTTCGGGCTGTTGGAATGAAGGATGCGCAACGGCAGATCATGCTAAACGCCAACGGTGAAATAAACATTGAACTACAGGAGAGGATAACCACTTTAAAAGAGGTTGTAGTAGCTGCAGACAGGGCGGCGATGAATGTACAAAGTACCGAGCTTGGGGCAATGAAACTGAGTATGGCCACTATAAAAAATATACCGTCGGTATTTGGCGAAGCAGATATATTACGGGTTGTATTAACACTGCCCGGTGTAACATCAGTAGGCGAGGCCACAACGGGCTTTAATGTGCGCGGAGGGTCGGCAGATCAAAACCTGATATTGCTTAATGACGCTACCATATATAACCCGGCACACTTTTTCGGGTTCTTTTCGGCCTTCGACCCGGATATTGTAAAAGATATTGAATTATATAAAAGCACCATTCCCGAAAAGTACGGCGGCCGCCTTTCGTCGGTACTGGAGGTAACCAACCGCGAGGGAAATAAGAAGAAATTTACTGGTTCGGCCGGTATTGGTTTACTAACCAGCAGGCTAAGTATTGAAGGGCCTATTGATTCGGGGAAAACATCATTTATTATTGGCGGGCGTACAACCTATGCAAATTGGCTGCTCGGCCTATTACCTAAACAGTATAAAAACAGCCAGGCATCTTTTAGTGATCTTACCCTGGGTATTAGTCATGAAATAAATAAAAACAATAATGTATACCTGAACGGCTACATAAGCACTGACGCTTTTAAGTTAAATAGCGATACAACTTATGCCTACAGCAATAAAACAATTTCAGTTAAATGGAAGCATAATTTCAACAATAAGCTTTATAGCGTAATTACCGCAGGTGTTGACGATTATCAATATAGTGTGGCAAGCACTGCGAATCCTGTAAATGCTTATAAGTTTCAATTTAATATTGGCCAGGCTAATTTTAAGGCCGACTTTAATTATTATGCCAACGCAAAAAACAGTATTGATTTTGGAATAAGCTCAATTTATTATAAACTACAGCCGGGCACAAACTCGCCCGACGGCAGCAAATCATTAGTTGCAACAGATATAGTTCCGACGGAACAGGCACTTGAAAGCGGCGTGTATCTTGGCGATAAATATGACATTAGCAGCAAGCTTAGCATAAGCGCGGGAGTACGCTACTCATTGTATAACTATTTAGGCCCGCAAACCATTAATCAATATGCCCCGGGACTACCTGTTACTACTATAAATTTGGTGGATAGCGTTAAATACGGCCAGGGCCAGAATATTAAAACTTATGGGGGGCCTGAGATACGGGTATCTGCTAGGTACCTGATAAACAGTGACCTTTCTATTAAAGCAGGGTATAATACATTAAGACAATATTTACACCTGATATCTAATACAACCGCCATATCGCCTACAGATATATATAAGTTAAGTGACCCCAATATAAGGCCGCAATATGGCGATCAGATATCGTTAGGCATTTATAAAAATATTGTAAGAAGCACTATTCAGACCTCGGTTGAAATATATTATAAGCGCATACAGGATTACCTTGATTATAAAAGCGGCGCTACATTGGTGCTTAACCACCATATAGAAACAGATGTGCTTGAAACCCATGGTAAAGCCTATGGTGCCGAGTTTTTAATAAAAAAGGATGTAGGAGAACTAAACGGATGGATGAGTTATACTTACTCACGTACGTTGTTGCAGCAAAGCAATCCGAATGCCGGTGAACTGATAAACGGCGGCGCTTATTATCCTGCAAATTATGATAAGCCGCATAGCTTCAATTTTACCGGCAATTACAAGTTTACGCACCGCTATAGCGCTTCATTAAATCTGGTTTATAGCACGGGCAGGCCCATTACGTTACCTATAGCCAAGTATTTTTATGCCGGATCGGAAAGGGTTTATTACTCAGACAGGAATCAATACCGCATACCTGATTATTTCCGCAGTGATGTTTCATTTAACATTGAAGGCAATCATAGAATACACCAGCTTACGCATAGTTCATGGACAATTGGCATATATAATTTAACAGGGCGTCAAAATGCTTACTCAACCTTCTTTACCGAACAGGGCGGCATTATTAACGGGTATAAACTATCCATATTCGCCAGCCCTATACCGTTTGTTAATTATAATATCACATTTTAATGTGGCAGTAATGATGAAAAAAATGAGAATTCATACATGGTTAATAGTTGTACTCACAGCAGGTTTTTTATTTGCTAAACCAGCTCATGCGCAATTATTAACTGATTTGAAGAAAGATTTAGAAGATTACCGGCAAAATACCCTGCAGGAAAAACTATACGTACATACCGATAAAAGTTTTTACCTGGCCGGCGAAATACTTTGGTTTAAAATTTATGCTGTAAATGCAGGTAATAACCAGCTACTTGCTATGAGCAAGGTTGCCTACGTTGATGTAATAGATAACAATCACAATACGGTAATTCAAGCCAAGATTGAGTTAAAAAATGCGATGGGGAATGGTTCTATATATATACCTGTATCAGTAAATAATGGCAATTATAAATTAAGAGTGTACACCAGCTGGATGAAAAATTTCAGCCCCGATTTTTATTTCGAAAAAGCTATTACCATTATTAACACGCTAAAAACACCGCTTGCTGTTAAAGACACTTCATCAGGGTATGATGTTCAGCTTTTTCCCGAAGGTGGAAACCTGGTTAAAAACATATCGGGCAAAATTGCTTTCAAGGTTACCGGCCGGGATGGCAGGGGTGTTAACTTTAAAGGAGCGATAATTAATGAGCGTAATGATACCCTGGTAAAATTTAGCCCGTTAAAATTCGGCATGGGTAGTTTTATGTTTGTGCCAATGGCAAACAATAACTACCGGGCTGTTTTTAGTGTGGCCGGTACCAAACCCATTATAAAGCCTTTACCCGTAGTAAATGATGAAGGGTATGTAATGCAGGTGACTCCGGGCAATGGCAGCTATAACGTAGTTGTAAAGGGCAGCCCGGCCAACCAATCCGCTACGATTTACCTGCTGGTGCATACCCGCGGGGTAACAAAAATAGCAGAATCAAAACCGCTTGAAAATGGGTCGGCCGGTTTTATTATTAATAAGGCAGGTTTGGACGATGGTATTACCAGTATTACTGTTTTTAACAGCAACAAACAACCCGTTTGCGAACGGCTTATTTTTAAATATCCAACTAAGAAACTCCTGGTAACAGCCACAACAGACCAGCCTCAATATGGTACACGCAAAAAGGTAAGTGTTAACCTGTATGCGAAAGACCAGGATCAAAAACAGGTAAGCGGAAACCTTTCTGTAGCGGTTTATAAGGTAGATTCATTACAAACAGCTGACGAGAATGATATTTTAAGCTATTTATGGTTAAGCTCTGACCTGAAAGGAAATATTGAGTCGCCGGGATATTATTTTAAAAACAATGATGATGCAACAGCCGAAGGCCTGGACAATTTATTACTTACCCAGGGATGGAGAAGATTTAATTGGAGCGACATTTTAACCGCGCAAAACCTTCACCAGGAATTCTTACCCGAATATAGTGGCCCTATTATAACAGGTAAATTAAAAAGCAACTCAACAAATGTTAGCCAGTACGGAATAGTTGGCTATTTAAGCATACCGGGTAAAAATGTACAATTATATACAGCTAAAAGCGACTATGCCGGAAGGTTTTTATTTAATACCAAGCCTTTTTATGGCCCAAATGAGGTTGTAACTCAAACCGATTTTACATCCGTCGACACCACGTACAGGATCGAGGTGGAAAGTCCGTTTTCTGATAAATACAGTGCCACTATATTGCCCCTGGTAAGTATAAAAAAAGAAATGCAGGCCGCACTGCAAACACAAAGCATAGCTATGCAGGTGCAAAACCTGTATTCGGCCGATAAGGCCAATCGTTTCTTTGAACCGGTAATTGATTCGGGGGCGTTTTATGGTACACCGGACAAATCCTACCTGCTTGATGAATTCGTTCGGTTCCCAACGATGGAAGAGGTTTTAAGGGAATATGTAACCTGGGTGCTTACTTCTAAATCGCGTGGCAAGTACCAGATAACTATGTATAATGAAGATAATTATATTAAAGAGGGGCCACTTGTATTAATTGACGGCATACCTATTTTTGATGTAGATAAAACCTATACTATTGACCCGCTAAAGGTTAAAAGGATCGATGTGATACACAATC
>CAISKH010000270.1 GCA_903885865.1 uncultured Mucilaginibacter sp. | reverse complement strand
CAAATAAATTATATTATGGCGATGAATTATTGATCCCCGCCAAATACAACGCCATCGACCCGCCGTTTAACCCCGGAGAATTTAATTATAAAAAATACCTGGCCTATCAGAACATTCATTACCAGACTTTTTTATATCCCAAACAATTTGTGGTTTTAAATACCAATACGGGTAATCAGCTGATAGCTTATTCACTAAGGCTGCGCCAGCGGCTGGTTGAAAAATTTAAGCGAAATATGCGCGATACCTCAGCCATAGCCGTAGCTTCTACGCTGATACTGGGTTATAAAGCCGATCTGAGTAATGATATATTACAGGCTTATTCAAAAACCGGCACCATACATGTACTGTCGGTTTCGGGGGCACATGTGGCTATTATTTATATCCTGCTCAATTTCGCGCTCGGCTTTTTAGGGCGGTATAAGTATGGGAAGGCAGTCAAGGCCCTATTAATTATAGCGTTGATCTGGTATTATTCGCTGCTTACGGGCTTCTCTCCTGCTGTTTGCCGCGCGGCCGTAATGATCTCGTTAATTATCATCGGTAAAACTTACAGCCGGTATATCAACACCTTAAACATACTGGCTATATCTGCGTTCCTGCTATTGCTGTACGATCCGTTTTTTATTACCGATGTTGGCTTTCAGCTCTCCTATTTAGCGGTTGCCGGGTTAATCGTGTTTCAGCCGCTGGTTTATAAATGGTTCAAATTTAAAAACAAATGGGCCGATAAATTATGGCTGCTATGCTCGGTATCCATAGCCGCGCAGGTAATAACTTTCCCGTTAAGCGCATTTTATTTTCACCAGTTCCCGGTTTATTTTCTCATCAGCAACCTGTTCATTATTATCCCGGTTGAAATTATCATGTATACAGGCATCCTTTACTTAATGATACCTCAATTGCCAGTTGTTTCCGCTTCGCTGGGGTTTGTGCTTGAAAAATCTATCCTGTTAATGAATAATGTCCTGGCGGTTATAGAACATTCGCCATTTGCCAGTATCGGTAAAATATGGCTCACCACTGCCGAATACCTCCTGGTTTATGCTATTATTATCTGCCTTTTCTACTTCCTGTTTGATAATAAAAAGTGGCTGCTAAAAGCAAGTTTAGCGCTCACACTTTTACTGGCGATAAGCATTAGCGTGAAACGCATCAATGCCTTGCAAAAAGATACCATCACATTTTTAAATCTCAAAAGACACCGGGGCCTTGTATTTAAAAGCGGCGACAAAGCAATCGTTTTATCAGATATTACAGCCGGTGATAAAAATTATCAATATTCCATCCAGCCATATTTAGATAGCTCGAAGATCGCTAACGCTGCTTTATATAATTTAAAGCAAAATATCAACGCTGGTTTCCTGGTGAAAAACAATAACCTTATCCGTTTCCAAAACAAAACGGTACTGTTGTTTAATAAAGAAATGCAAAACAGGCAATTCCCTAAAAAAATAAACGTTGATTACCTCTACATCACCGGCAACCCGCATACTACTATAAACGAAATTAATAAAAACTACAATTACGCGCTATTGGTAATTGACGGGAGCAATACCGACCATTTTGTGAATGATCTGCAAAAACAAGCGCAAATTATTGGTATAAACTATCAAATACTAAAACGTAACAATTCCTTCAGCGCCTTATCTAATTAAGACTTGGCCCCATAAAAATTTGCCAAACCAACAATAAACTGTTAAATTGTGCTTATAATTTAAAAAACATGAATATTAAATTTTCAAAAATTGTTTTGAGCCTGGCATTCACGGCTATTGCATTTAGCGCGAGCGCGCAAAAAAATTACCCGCAAGGGTCGGCTACTTATTCAGTGTCAGTAAGTGGCCAGGAAGTGGAAAGCAAAATATATTTTACCGCTGATTCAAGCGCATCCATAACTCAATATGGACCCGCTAATGTTAAATTGCTTACCAATAGCAAGGGTAGCTATTTTGCAGTACTGGTTGATGTACCCGTTGCATCAATGAAAAAAGTTGCGGTTTTAACGTCTGATGAAATAGACCAGGCCATTGCAGCAGCACCAAAATTCACCTTTACACCGGGTACCGAAACAAAGCAAATAAGCGGCTTTAACTGCAAAAAAGTTACAGTAAAAGACACTAAAAGCGGAAGCACCTATACCGCATGGATAACCAATGATATCACTGCGCCAATAACCAGTATGACAAAATCTTTTGCTGATGCCGGGGGCTTCCCTGTTCAGTTTACTACTATACAACAAGGACAAGTTGCTGATGTTACTTTAAAATCAATAACTAATGAAAAAGCCCCGGCCGGAACATTCGGGGTCCCCGCAGGTTTTGAAAAAATATCCTATGATGATTTAAAAGCCATGGGCGGGAGATAGTCACCCGCATAACATTTTCTTAAAGGCTTCTTAACGGTATAGTAAAATGATTTACTTTTGCAATCCATGTTGAGAAGCCTTTATAGTTTTATAAGATATTTCCTTTTCTGGCTCTTGTTCTTTGCTATAACAAGGGTCACTTTTGAAATATATTTTCATAATAAACTGCATAATGCCACTTTTGGCGATATCGCGAAAACTTACTTTTATGGCCTCCGCCTTGATCTGTCGGCCACGGCTTACATTGCGCTGGTTCCGTTATTAGTATTTATTATTAACTGGTTTAATAACAAAAATCATATAAAAAGTATCTGGCTAAAGGTGCATACCTGGTTTTGTTTAGTTGTTATAAGCTTCATAGCTGTTGTTGACATAGGCATATTTACAGAATGGGGAACAAAGGTTAATTTCAGGGTATTTGATACTTTGTATAATTCGCCGGCCGAATCCATGTCGTCTACCGCATCCTCGCCTATCGCGTTAAACTTAACAATTGGAGCGATCTTAGTACTGATCGGGGTTGTTTTATCCAATTTTATTATTGATTATTCCTTTAAAAAACCGGTTGAAACCAAAACGGCCAAAATCCTTTTTAGCATTGGTTTGATTTTGGTAAATTTTTTAATACTTCGCGGCAGTTTATACAAGGCGCCGGTTGATCAGAGCGCGGCTTATTTTTCGGATAAACAGATATTAGATATTTCGGCGGAAAACACAGAGTGGAACCTCGCCAATAATGTTTTTGAAAATTTGCGTCATCCGTACAATCCTTATATATTCTTACCCGAAACAGAAGCAAAAAAAATTGTTGACGAAACATTTGCTGTAAAAAAAGACACGACCTTACACCTGTTAACTACTGATAAACCTAACGTTGTAATCATCCAGTTAGAAAGTTTTACGGCTGATGTTATTGAATCATTGGGTGGCGAAAAAGGCGACGCGCCCAACTTTGAAAAATTTATTAAAAACGGGGTTCTGTTCAATAATATTTATTCGGCAGGCGATCGTACCGATAAAGGCATCATTGCTATTTTAAGCGGGTTTCCGTCGCAGGCTATACGCTCCATAATTATGGATACCGTTAAGCAGGAAAAATTACCTTCCTTATTAACCGAATTTAAAGATTATGGATACACTACCTCTTACTTTTACGGCGGCACCAGCGAGTATATGAACTTTGATAACTACATGGCTGATCATAAAACAGACGAGGTTTTTGATAAAAAGAGTATCCCTAAAAACGAGATAGGCTCAACCTGGGGGGCGCATGATAATATTCTTTTCGCCAAACATATTGATTACCTGGACAAGCAATCCAAACCCTTCTTTTCGTTGATACAAACTTTAAGCAACCATGAGCCGTTTGTATTACCCGTTAAGCAACATTTCCAGGGCGACGATCTGCCCAATATGTTCAGGAGCACAACCTGGTTTACTGATTCATGCCAGAATGCCTATTTTGAAGAAGCTAAAAAAAATAGCTGGTATAAAAACACGCTATTT
>CAISKH010000269.1 GCA_903885865.1 uncultured Mucilaginibacter sp. | reverse complement strand
CCAATCCAGGAACAGTCGATTCCGGTATTGTTAACAGGCAGCAACGATTTTGTCGGATTAGCCCAAACCGGGACCGGTAAGACTGCTGCCTTTGGCCTGCCACTATTAGAACTGTTGGATTTCGAAGAAAATCATCCACAGGCGCTTATTTTATGCCCCACACGTGAACTCTGTTTACAGATCACAAACGACATTAAAAATTACTCCAAAAAAATGGGCAACGTTAACGTTGTCGCCGTTTATGGAGGAGCCAGTATTTCTGACCAATTGCGCCAGATAAGGCGTGGTGTACAAATTGTTGTAGCCACTCCCGGCCGTATGCTTGATATCATCAACCGTAAGGCTATCGATTTTTCGAAGGTGAAATTTGTAGTATTGGATGAAGCTGATGAAATGCTTAATATGGGCTTTCAGGAAGATATTGACAGTATCCTGTCTACCACACCCGAAGAAAAGAAAACCTGGTTGTTTTCTGCCACTATGCCTGCCGAAGTGCGCCGCATAGCCAAAAAGTACATGAACGAGCCGTTTGAGCTTACCATGGGCACAAAAAATACCGGTAATATTAACATTGAACACGAATATTATATTGTACGTGCCCGTGATAAATATGCCGCTTTTAAACGCATTGTTGACTTTAACCCTGATATTTTTGGTATTGTATTTTGTCGTACCAAAATTGAAACACAGGATATTGCCGAGGCATTAATTAAGGATGGCTATAATGCCGATTCTTTACACGGTGACCTTTCTCAACAACAACGCGATAAGGTAATGAAACGCTACCGCGAGCGCAGCCTGCAATTATTAATTGCTACCGATGTTGCCGCGCGTGGTATTGATGTTAATGATGTTACCCACGTTATTAACTACTCGTTGCCTGATGAACTGGAGAATTACACCCACCGTAGCGGACGTACAGCCCGCGCGGGTAAAACAGGGGTATCTATCTCTATCATCAACGCTAAAGAATTAGGCAAAATACGCCAGATTGAACGCGGCCTGGGCAAAAAATTTGTTAAGGCCGAAATTCCTACCGGGTTTGATGTTTGCGAAAAGCAATTATTCTCTATTGTTCATAAAATACATGATGTGGAGGTTAATGAGACGCAAATTGAACAATATCTTCCGCGTATAATGGAAGAGTTTAAGGAGCTGACCAAGGAAGATTTTATTAAACGTTTTGCATCTATTGAGTTTAACCGCTTTTTAGAATATTATAAGAATGCCCCTGACCTGAACGCGCCGGTTGAAGAAGGACGTTTTGATCGTGACCGTGGCGAACGCGGGGAGCGCGGCGAACGCCCCAGCCGCAGCGGTGATTTTGGTGGAAAATCGGAATACACCCGCTTATTTATAAATTTAGGGTCTGTTGATGAATTTAACCGCGGCGACTTGCTGGGTTACATTTGCAACAATGCTAAAATAAGCGGCCGTACCGTTGGTAAAATTGATGTTAAGGGAGTTTATTCATTCTTCGAAGTTCCGCATGCGGATACAGAGAAAGTAATGGAAAGCTTTAAAGGCATTGAATTT
>CAISKH010000268.1 GCA_903885865.1 uncultured Mucilaginibacter sp. | reverse complement strand
TCAGCGCGGAACAGGCTAAAAAGAATTACACTGAAGAATTAACCGGTAAAAAGTTTGCCGATATTAAAAATGCAGGCGAAAAAGTTTGGGCCGATGTAATGGGCAAAATTAATGTAGAAGGCGGTACTGAGGCGCAAAAACGTTCCTTCTATTCGGCTTACTACCGCTGCAACGAGCGCATGGTTAATATTACCGAAGACGGCCAGTATTTTAGCGGCTTTGATAATAAGATACATACCATTGCCAATAACAGGCCCTTTTACGTGGATGACTGGACCTGGGATACCTACCTTGCCCTGCACCCGCTGCGTGCAATAATGAACCCTAAACTGGAGGCTGATATGGCAAATTCATACGTTATTCAGTACCAGCAATCGGGTTGGCTGCCAACTTTCCCGGTATTGTTTGGCGATCATGCCTGTATGAATGGCTTTCACTCAACTACCATGCTGCTGGATGATTACCGTAAAGGCATCCGCGGGTTTGATGTGAACCTGGCTTATGAGGCTATGGTAAAAAACGCTACGGAAGCTACCATGCTGCCATGGCGCAACGGGCCAAAAGGTACTTTGGAAGATTTTTATTATGCGAAAGGATACTACCCGGCTTTAAAAGTGGGTGAAAAAGAAACCATACCCGAAGTTAATTCTTTCGAAAAAAGGCAGGCGGTAGCCGTAACATTAGGAACTTGTTTTGATGATTGGTCGCTTGGTCAAATGGCTAAGGAACTGGGCAAGAATGATGATTACACAAAATTCAACGCCCGTTCAAAAAACTACAAAAACTTATGGAAGGATGATATAAAAATGTTTATGCCGAAAGATGCCGATGGCAACTGGATAAACATTGACCCTAAATTTGACGGTGGCGTAGGCGGCCGCGATTATTTTGATGAAAACAACGGCTGGACCTACTTGTGGCAGGTACAGCATGACATTCCCGGATTAGCGGCACTAATGGGCGGAAAAGCCGGAATGCAGGCTAAACTGGATCAATTGTTCCGCGAGCCGCTGGGCAGGAGCAAGTATGAGTTCTGGGCCAAGTTCCCGGATGCTACCGGTTTAGTGGGCGAATTTTCTATGGGTAACGAGCCAAGTTTCCATATCCCATACCTATACAATTACGCTGGCGCCCCGTGGAAAACACAGGCACATGTGCGCCTATTATTAGACTTGTGGTATAAAGATAATGTATTCGGTATCCCCGGTGATGAAGACGGCGGCGGAATGTCGGCCTTTGTTGTATTCTCGTCAATGGGATTTTATCCTATAACTCCCGGAAACCCGGTTTATACTATTGGCAGCCCGGTATTTAAAAAGGTTACTATCGACTTGCAAAATGGCAAACAATTTACCATGATCGCCAACAATTGTTCGGTAGTAAATAAATACATCCAAAGTGCGAAAATGAACGGTAAAACAATTAATACACCATTGTTTACTCATGCCGAATTAATGGCAGGCGGTAAACTGGAACTGGAAATGGGCCCTAAACCAAACAAAAGCTGGGGATTGGATTAAACAGTGTTAAATAAATAACAATGAATGTTAAACACATAAAAAACAGGGCAGGTATTATACTTGCCCTGTTTTTGTTTATGGCAATTATCTGCCATACATCCACTAACGCTCAGGGCGTAAAATTTTACCATGATATTTCGCCCGCAGAAGGCATAATTAAGCCGCAGGAAAAACCATACCGCGAAGAAATATGCCTGAATGGGAAATGGGATTTTCAGCCTGTGCCCATTCCACAGGGCTGGGTATCTAACCAGGGTGCAGCACCTGAATTGACCGCCCCTGAACCGGGTAAATGGGAAGAAACAAAAATAAAAATACCATCACCATGGAACGTGAACGGGTGGGGCGGTGGCAGCAATGTAGGTAAGGGCACCAATCAGCCCTACGCACCATCGTCGGTTTATTACCCAAGCTATCCAAAAAGCTGGGAAAGCGTACGCATGGGCTGGTTGAAACGCCAGTTCAATGTCCCGGCGAAATGGGCCGGCAAACGTATCATGGTACATTTTGAAGCCGTTATGGGCGATTTTGTGGTGCTGGTTAACGGCCAAAAGGCGGCCCAACACTTTGGCGACTATATGCCCTTTGATGTTGATATAACCGACCTGGTAAAAACAAACCAAAGCAATGAATTGCTGGTAGGGGTAAGGCACCGCAGATTGTTTGATAAAACCGACGCCAAATACCGTTATTTCCGGTCCACTTACCCGCCAGGTTCTAACACCGATAATCTTGTTGGGATATGGCAGGATGTTTTTTTAATTGCAGTGCCGCCGGTAAGGGTAACTAACGTATTTGTAAAACCATGGGTTGATAAGGATCTGCTCGAATTTGATGTACAGCTCATCAATCAAACCAAAAAAATACAGAAGATTACCCTTGCAGGCAATATTAAAGAATGGATAAACCTGGCAGGTAAAGAAGTGATAAGTGCTCCCGAAATAAAGTGGGCGCTTGGGAAAAATACATTAATAAAAATTAACGCGTTACCGGTTTCATTGCAGCCCGGCGAATCAAAAACCATCACCATTAGTACAAAAGTTAAGGGACACTTAAAATACTGGAGCCCAACTGCACCGAACCTGTACACGGCTTTGTTAAGCATAAACAAAGAACAGCAGGTTCTTGATACCAAAACCGAGCGTTTTGGATGGCGCCAGTTTACCATTAAGGGAAGCGATTTTTACCTGAATGGCAGTAAAATACAATGCTTCGCTGATATTCAGCACCCGTTTGGGGCCTATGTTGAATCGCGCAGGTTCGCATATGCCTGGTTTAAAATGATAAAAGATTTTGGCGGCAATGCTGTGCGCCTTCACGCGCAGCCCTGGCCGGCAACCTATTTGGGTTTGGCCGATGAAATGGGCTTAATGGTTTTAGATGAAGCCGCGCTTTTTGGTAGTTCGCTGTCGCTGAATTTTGGTGAAGATATAACCTGGGAACGCACCGCCAGACATATTGACGACCTGGTTATGCGCGACCGCAACCACCCGGCAGTTATTGGCTGGAGTGCCGGGAATGAATTGTTTGCTATTTCGGCCTATAATAAGCCTACACCCGATATAGCCAAAATATGGGAAGAAAAAAGCGTTGCCTTAGCCCGCCGCCCTGCGCTGCTTGACCCCACCAGGGCATTTATTACAGACGATGGTGATGAGGACATGCACGGCAACCTGGCTGTATGGAGCAAGCATTTTTCGCATGGTTTAACACTCGGGCGGTTGCCTAAAGTGGTAGATAAACCGCTTGTGGTAGGCGAATCGGGTGCCACTTATTATGGCAAGCCGGCGCAGCTGGTACAGTTTGCGGGTGATAAACCCTATGAATCGTATTACGGCCGTAACGAGGCCCTGGCAGTTGATGTTTACCAGAATGTGGTAAAAATGGCTAAACCACTGTTGGCTTATTATTCGCCTTCGGAAGTGAGCTGGTTCGGTATTGAGCACCTGAATTTGGGTTACAGCGATTATTCGCGTTTGCCTGAACTGACCGACGGCGTTTTTGCAGGCAAACCTTACGAAGAAGGCAAACCCGGTTACCAGTTAGAGCGGATCCCGCCGTATGTTACTACGTTTAATCCGGGGTTAGACCCATCATTGCCGCTGTATAAACCATTGCCCATGTTTGAGGCATTGACAGCGGCCCTGCATGGCGAACCCAGCAAGTGGGACCACTATTTGGATACAGCAAGGAAAGTAATATTTTCGCCGCCGCCGGCTAAATATAGCCGTGTAATCTTCATTGGAAAAACAGATGGCGCGTTGGCGAAGTTTTTTAATGAAATAGGCCTGAGTTTGGATGGTAATAAAGAAACCGCATCGTTAATAATAATTGACGGTGACAATGTTGCAGCAAATGAGCTGGAAAAAAGTAAACCAATCATTGACCGTGTTAAAAAGAATGGCGGATTGGTTTGGATATTGGTTTCGGGCAATAATGAGCCGTCAAAAGCAATGAACGGGTTATTACCGTTGCCTCTGCAGCTAGCTCCCTTTAGGGCTACCGACCTGAATGATGCGACCGGCAAATACTTTGATATTCGTGATCTCTATTTTTCGGAGATGAATGGTGATAAAACTATCATGAAGCAGGCTATCAGCGGCGACCTGTTAAGCCGTGGCTCAACTATACTGGATGCCTCAAATACGGATTGGAACCTGCTGCTTGGTTTCCCAGAAAATAAAAAATGTGCGCAAATTGTTTTGTATGAGCATCTTATCAAACCAAAAAACGCCGCTTTACTTAACCTGCCGTTCGGTAAGGCAAATTTAGCTTTGAGTTCAATTGATTATACGCTGAATTTAAACCAAACTACACGCGAATTTTGGGGAAAGCTTTGCGGATCAATGGCCATACAGTTAAGCGGTAAAGCAACAGGCAATGACAATAATGCTCAAAAACCGCATAATTTGTTGATGGACGGGCCTATAAATTAATTAAACGATATCACCACTAAATTAAACTAAACACCATGAACGATCTTACAAAAAAGTATGGAATCTATATTGCATTGCTTCTTTTCCTTCTATCTTTTAAAATAGAAAGGAACGCTGTTAAGTATCACTATAAAAACGCCGCTTTGCCGGTTGACACGCGGGTGGCTGACCTGTTAAACAGGATGACGATGGAAGAAAAGATAAGGCAGTTGGATATGTTTATGGGCACCGAAATAACTGACATGAAAGGGCATGAGGCTACGGCATACTCCGAAGAAAAAACTGCACAGGCTTTAGGCAAAACGGGTGCAGGCTCAATACACGACCTTTACCCCATTACGCCTGACATTGCTAATCAAATACAAAAATATGCGCTTGAAAAAACCAGGCTGGGCATACCTGTTTTATTTATTGAAGAGGGGTTGCACGGTTATTTGGGTTTCGGGGCTACTTCATTTCCGGTACCGCTTCAATTATCAGGCGCGTGGGATACCTCGCTGGTGC
>CAISKH010000267.1 GCA_903885865.1 uncultured Mucilaginibacter sp. | reverse complement strand
TTTTTTATTTATAAATATAGATATATAATTCTGTATTTTATATATTACATGGTATTTAATTTTTAGCTTACTATACCAAAGTTCAAAACGGTATTCGGTATGGTTTTTATGCATGCATAGTAAAAGGTGTTTTTTCTGCCTGAAATAGGGTGGAGGAGTGAAAAAGTTGGTGGGAAAATGGGGTGGACCACCTGGTCCGGGTGGTCCGGGGTGGTCCACCTGGTCCGGGGTGGCGCAGCTGAGCAGAGAGAGAGAAATCTATACACACGTTCGGATTTGCTTGTGTATAGATTTCTCTCTATCGTTCGAAATGACAGGGGGTGCAGTCAGACTACGTCTCACTCAGGGAACTACTCCCAATACAATTTGGCCTTCTTATAATCAATAGTAAACTTGTATTTCTTTAACACCCCGCCGCCAATGCTGCCATCGGCATCTGTAACAGCAAACATGCCGGTTTTAAGCGTGGGTATGCGCGAGGGCACACTGGCTATTTTATTTTGCCCTATGCCTAATTGTTTTAAAATTAGTGTGCGGGCATAAATGGGGCCGCCTATGCCGTAGCCTGTTATGGTGGTGTCTGATAGTGCGTAATGCTGCTTTATGCCCGTTTTTTCGGCGTAATGGCTAAAAATGGTAAGGGCAGTGCGGTCGCCGGTATCAATGATCAGTATGGCGGGGGTGCCGTCAATGGTCGCGGTTATTTTTGGTATTTGGTTATAGTATAGGGTAAAGGGTATAGGATTAATGCCCGTGTACGAGTTATAAAAATTAATACGCAGATTAGGATAATCAAACTGCACCGCGTAGTTTTTCATAAAATCATAACCTATCGCACCATCCAGGTAAGGCAGGTGCAGTTTGTTTTTGATCTCGGACAGATCGGTTACATTAAAATTTCTATTGATGATCTTTGCGGTGCCAATGCAGGCGGTATCAATGCCTGTGGTCCAGCTTGCGGCTTTTTTGGCGCCCGCGCCGCTTTGCAGGGTTTCATTTTCCAGTTTCAGTTTAAGCAGTTTCGCCGTGTTTTCGTCCAATACATTAGTAGCGCCACAGTCCAGTATAAAATGAAAAACTTTACCCTTTATTTTCACCTCAATAAAGGGGCGGTTATCAACCAGTTTAAACGGGATTGAAAATGCAAGTTTGTTTTGGGCTGACGCGCTGCCGAATGGGCCGATAAGCAATACGCATAATAAAACTACCGGATAAAACTTCTTCATAATAAAGACTTTAAGTTTTGATGCGGATTGCAGCTAAAAGTTACAAAAGTGATGTAAATGCTAATGGCGCGAGGCTTAACGATTAACCGATACATTAAAAACAGCGCTTACCCTGGATTATTTGCATAGATTCTTCGGCGGTATATGATTTGCTTTGACCTGTCATATGCAAATCATGCTCCTCATCCAATATTTGAAGCTGCTCTTCGGTCAACTTAAAAGTACCCTCATCCTTAATGTCGTTTTTCAGCAATGTGTAAATAGCCTTTACTGTGCTATCATCAGCATCAGCCAAATAGGTCATCAGTTTTTTCCGGATGGTTAATGTTGTCATGTAAGGGATGCTTATAAAACAAATTTAAGTTTTTAAACGGGGAAGCAAAATACTACTTTGAAACAAAATAAAACAAAAAACCCGGAAAATTATCCCAGGCTTTCAATATTTTAAAAACTCCCTCTTCAGGGGGCCGGGGGGGCTTAACTTACCTCTATCCCTTCAGCCAAAACCGTAACCACATTATTTAAACATTCAACAACGCCGCCTTTAATAAAAAAGACTTCTTCTTTGCCGCTGCCACTACCGCGAACGGTTAGCGGGCCATCCTGTAAGGTGGAAACGATAGGCGCGTGGTGGTTCAATATTTCGAACGAACCCATAGTGCCCGGCAGCGTAACCGAACTGGCCTCGCCTTCAAACACTTTTTTATCGGGTGTAAGGATTTCTAATGTCATTTTCTAAGTCATGAGCCTTAAGTCTTGAGTCTTGAGTCAAATGTTACTTATGACTTTAGACTCAGGACTTCAGACTAATTAAGCGTTCGCTTCTTCCAATAATTTCTTACCTTTTTCAATAGCATCTTCAATGCTGCCTACCAGGTTAAAGGCTGCTTCGGGGTATTCGTCAACTTCGCCATCGAGGATCATGTTAAAGCCTTTAATGGTTTCTTTAATATCAACCAATACGCCTTTTAAGCCGGTAAACTGCTCGGCAACGTGGAACGGCTGCGACAAGAAACGCTGTACACGGCGCGCGCGCGATACAATTAACTTATCTTCTTCAGACAGCTCATCCATACCCAGGATAGCAATAATGTCCTGTAACTCTTTATAACGCTGTAAAGTTTCTTTAACGCGCTGGGCGGTATTGTAATGCTCATCGCCTAAAATGGCGGGGCTTAATATTCTTGAAGTTGAATCCAGCGGGTCAACTGCAGGATATATACCTAACTCGGCAATTTTACGTGAAAGCACGGTGGTTGCATCCAAGTGGGCAAATGTTGTAGCGGGAGCAGGGTCGGTCAAGTCATCCGCAGGTACGTATACCGCTTGTACGGAGGTGATAGAACCGCGTTTGGTAGAGGTAATACGCTCCTGCATGGTACCCATCTCTGTTGCCAAAGTTGGCTGATAACCTACGGCTGAAGGCATACGGCCCAATAGCGCCGATACTTCTGATCCGGCTTGTGTAAAGCGGAAAATGTTATCAATAAAGAATAATATATCGCGGCCCTTGCCTTCGGCATCGCCATCGCGGAAATACTCGGCAATGGTTAACCCTGAAAGCGCCACACGTGCACGCGCACCCGGAGGCTCGTTCATCTGGCCGAAAACGAAGGTTGCTTTTGAATCTTTTAAAGCTTCTTTATCAATTTTCGATAGGTCCCATCCGCCTTCTTCCATCGAGTGCATAAAAGCGTCGCCATATTTTATAATGCCTGCTTCCAGCATCTCGCGCAAAAGGTCGTTACCTTCACGGGTACGTTCACCCACACCGGCAAATACCGATAAACCATCATAAGCTTTCGCGATGTTGTTTATCAGTTCCTGTATCAATACGGTTTTACCCACACCAGCGCCACCAAACAAACCAATTTTACCACCTTTTGAATAAGGCTCTAATAAGTCGATAACTTTAATACCGGTAAACAATACTTCCGCTTCGGTTGAAAGGTCCTCAAAACGGGGAGGGGTGTTGTGAATAGGGCGGCCGCCTGTTTTATCCAGGTTTGGTATGCCATCAATTGCGTCGCCAACCACGTTAAATACACGGCCTTTAATATTATCGCCTACAGGCATTTTTATCGCCGATTCGAGGTCGATAACATCCATTCCGCGTAATAATCCGTCAGTCGAATCCATAGCAACCGCGCGTACACGGTCTTCGCCTAAATGCTGCTGAACTTCTAAAATGATCTTTTGGCCATTTTCTTTGGTAATTTCTAACGCGTTATAAATTCGGGGAAGATGGGCATTTGCAGCAAAGCTGACGTCGACTACCGGACCGATGATCCGTGATATTTTTCCAATGTTTGGCATATAGTACCTTGTATTTTTTAAAAAACCCTATTAAAATAGTTAAACCTTTTGTTCGCTATTTCAGGGCGCAAAGCTAAGATTTATAACCCAATATTAAAATATTCTAATGAGATTTTTTTAGACTTATTTTATGAAAACACCGGTAATTTTTTGCCTGTACCTGTTATATATTGCAGAAACAATTGTACAAATTATAAAGGACTAATATTTAAATAGTTGCGGTTGATATTTAAGCCTCAAAACTTAAAACTATTTTACCCATGTGCCCGCTGCTTTCCATCAATTGATGCGCTTCGGCGGCACGCTCGGCCGGAAATATAGCATAAATAACAGGCTTAATTTCTCCTGTTGCCAAAAGCGGCCAGATATTTTTTTCGAGCCCCGTGGCTATAGCGCTTTTAAAAGCCGTGTCTCTTGGCCGCAATGCCGACCCGGTTATGGTAAGCCGTTTCCGCAAAATAACAGAAAGGTCTATCTGCGTATCTTTCCCTTCCATCATATTTATCAGTACCAACCTCCCATCTTCGGCTAATGACTGCAGGTTGCGCGGGGTATAATCGCCGCCTACCATATCTAAAATAACATCAACGCCTTTGCCATTGATAAGCTGCTTAATAGCGGCAACAAAATCTTCCGTTTTATAATTGATGGCTTTTGCTGCACCAAGTTTTTCGCAAAATTCGCATTTCTCAGCAGAGCCTGCAGTTACATACACCGTACTCGCCAATGCTTTTGCCATTTGAATAGCAGCCACACCAATACCGCTCGAACCGCCGTGTATTAATAAGCTTTCATTTGGTTTTAACCTGCCGCGGTCAAATACATTGCTCCATACTGTAAAGAACGTTTCGGGTAAGGAGGCAGCTTCAATAAAGGTAAGATCGTCAGGTATAGGCAGGCATTGTCCCTCGGGCACATTGCAATATCCGGCATAACCGCCGCCGGTTACCAGGGCG
>CAISKH010000266.1 GCA_903885865.1 uncultured Mucilaginibacter sp. | reverse complement strand
TGTGGCACACCACGAGGAGCCGGTGGAATTCCATCCAGGTGGAAACGGCCCAAAGTACGGTTTTGCGCCGCCATCGGGCGTTCGCCCTGCAGGATATGGATCTCAACCGAAGGCTGACTATCAGATGCAGTAGAGAATGTCTCTGATTTTTTGCTCGGGATAGTGGTATTTGCTTCTATCAGCTTGGTCATTACGCCGCCCATAGTTTCAATACCTAACGAAAGCGGGGTAACATCCAGCAATAACACATCTTTCACTTCGCCGGTTAATACACCGCCTTGTATGGCCTCGCCAATAGCAACCACTTCGTCCGGGTTTACCCATTTTGAAGTCGCTTTGCCAAAGAATTTCTCTACAGCTTCCTGTATGGCAGGGATACGGGTTGAACCGCCCACCAGTATGATCTCGTCGATATCGCTAACGGTATAACCTGCATTTTTAAGCGCGGTTTTACAAGGTGCTATAGTACGCTTGATCAAACTATCAGCCAGTTGCTCAAATTTGGCACGGGTTAAAGTTTTAACCAGGTGCTTGGGCATACCGTCGGCAGCGGTGATATAAGGCAAATTAATTTCTGTTTGTGCCGAGCTTGATAACTCGATCTTCGCTTTTTCGGCCGATTCTTTTAAGCGTTGCAAAGCCATCGGGTCCTTACGCAGGTCAATGCCTTCGTCGCTTTTAAATTCGTCTGCCATCCAGTCAATAATTACCTGGTCAAAGTCGTCACCACCCAGGTGTGTATCACCATCGGTTGATTTTACTTCGAATACGCCATCACCCAGTTCCAATATAGAAACGTCATGGGTACCGCCGCCGCAGTCGAACACGGCAATTTTCATATCCTTATGTGCTTTGTCCAGGCCATAGGCAAGGGCAGCGGCAGTAGGCTCGTTAATTATACGGCGCACTTTTAAACCAGCAATTTCGCCGGCTTCCTTGGTAGCCTGGCGCTGCGCGTCGTTAAAATAGGCCGGTACGGTAATAACCGCTTCGGTAACTTCTGTACCCAAAAAATCTTCGGCAGTTTTCTTCATTTTCTGCAATATCATCGCCGAAATTTCCTGCGGTGTATATTTACGGTCGCCAATTTCAACACGCGGGGTGTTGTTATCGCCCTTTACTACTTTGTAAGGTACGCGTTCGGCCTCTTTGGTAACCTCGTTAAACTGGTTACCCATAAAGCGCTTTATAGATGAAATAGTTTTTGTAGGATTGGTAATAGCCTGGCGCTTTGCAGGATCACCCACTTTACGTTCGCCGTTGTCGATAAAAGCCACTACTGACGGCGTAGTACGTTTTCCCTCGCTGTTTGCAATAACTACAGGTTCGTTACCTTCCATTACCGCAACGCAGGAGTTTGTTGTTCCTAAGTCGATTCCGATTATTTTAGACATATGATTATTTTTTTCGTGATTGTTTGTTTGCTTATACTACCCTATTAACAAGGGTTGTGCCAATGTGGGTTTGGCAGTTGTAATAAGGCTGAAAGGTGAAAGGTAAAAGGTAAAAGGTAATATTTAGGCAGAAATACGTATAAAAACGGTGACAGGTTGGCAGGAATTTAGTGATTGGTTGATTGGTGATTAGAGGTTAGGTAATAGATAAATTGGCCATTATTTCCTTGCCTTTAAGCGAGATTTAAGGATAGCAAGATAGTCGTTAGCGATTGTCAATAAATATTCTAACGAACTATCTTATTAAACTCCTCAATACTAAGTACAATATCTTCCCTAATAATTTTCCTCAATAATCCTTTGGCTATTTCTTCGTTTTTATGAACAGGTATCGTAGTTATTC
>CAISKH010000265.1 GCA_903885865.1 uncultured Mucilaginibacter sp. | reverse complement strand
TTTCGCCATTTACAATGGTTTGTTCCATTCCAAATAATTGTAAATTTTCACCATCCTTAGGTCGAACCTCTATGTATTTGAATACAGAAAAATTGTGTGGTGCTTCAGCTTTATAACCTCCTTCAAAATAAATTTTGGCGTGGCTATGAGCGTCTTTTAATGTTGCGTCATTGCTATTAAGAGTATAGCTTTGTAAACTTTGAATTATTTTTAATACTGTGGACTTACCTGAATTATTGGCACCAATAAAAATATTCATTTTATCAGAAAGCTCTAATTTGGGGACGTTGTGGAAACATCGAATATTCTCAATCTCAATAGCAGTTATTTTCATTTTCACAAATTGATGACAAGTGGTTTTTACTAATTTAATTAAAATTTAAAATAACAGGAAATAAACTACAAGAAATCAAGGTTTTAATTAACAAATTGCACTCTGCTGCCCACTCATAACTGCAAACTCAGTTCCTCGGATGAAACTGAATAATCGTCCCTTTTAAATACTCCCTGTCCAAATGCGTATATATTTCTGTTGTGGTAATACTTTCATGGCCCAGCATTTCCTGTACGGCGCGCAGGTCGGCGCCGCCTTCAACCAAATGCGTGGCAAAGGAATGACGGAAGGTATGCGGACTAATGGTCTTTTTTAACCCGATAAATTGTACCAGTTCTTTTATCATCAAAAAAATATATACCCGGCTCAGCCTTGTGCCGCGTCGGTTTAAAAAAACATAATCTTCCTCGCCTTTTTTTATAGGCGTATGTACGCGCACCTGCTCTATCCATATTTTGAGCGCCCTTACAGCCGAGCCTCCAATGGGTACTAACCGCTCCTTGCTGCCCTTGCCGAACACTTTTATAAATTCAATATCGAGGTATAAGTTAGAGAGTTTAAGTTCGGTTAATTCTGATACCCGCAAGCCGCAGCCATATAAAACTTCCAGGATGGCCTTGTTGCGCGGGCCCTCGGGTTTTGACAGGTCGATAGCGTCAATGAGTTTATTAATATCGGTGTAACTCAATGTATCAGGCAGTTTTCGCTGTATTTTGGGCGATTCCAGCAATGCCGACGGGTCAATTTTTATCATATCCTCCATCAGCAAATATTTATAAAATGCTTTAATGCCCGATAGGATACGCGCCTGCGAAGAAGGGATCATACCTAACTCATTTACCCAGGTAATAAACAGGCGCAGGTGGGCCAATGTTATTTGTTCGGGGTTTATTGGGGGCGATTGTGCTTCGGCAAACTGAAAGAGCTTCTCCATATCGCGCGAATAAGCCTCGATAGAGTTAGCCGAAAGTGATCTTTCCAGCTTTAAATACGCCTGAAAACCTTTTATTGCCGATCGCCAGTCCAATTGATTTTAGTTTTAATGATTTATAGTTAAGTTTGAACTAATGAATATACAAATTATTAACGGCCCAAATTTAAACTTACTGGGCGTACGCGAGCAATCAATTTACGGCAATACCGGCTTTGAAACTTATCTAAAAGAGCTGCAAAGCCGTTATCCAAACCTAACCATTAACTACTATCAAAGTAACGTGGAAGGCGAAATTATTAATAAACTGCATGAAGTTGGCTTCAGTTATGATGGCATTGTGCTTAACGCGGGCGCCTATACGCATACTTCAGTAGCCATTTCCGACGCCATTGCGGGCATTACTACGCCGGTTGTTGAGGTGCATATATCAAACGTTTATAAACGCGAGGAGTTCAGGCACCAATCTATGCTGGCGCGCAATTGCAAGGGTGTGATAGCCGGTTTTGGGCTGGATTCGTATAGGTTAGCGGTTGAGAGTTTGATGGTGAGTGGGCAGTAGGGAGTGGTGAGCCATGCCTGCCGGCAGACAGGTAGTGAGTAGTGAGTTTAAGAAAAATTATATCCACATGCAAAAACTATTAAAATTTAAGGCATTACTAATAATAGCGCTTTTTGCTGCCGTACATACCGGTTCTGCACAGGATAAAAAACATTCTTCCAAACGTTCGGGCAGTGCGCAGAGAAAGGAAATGAACTCCCGCGATTCTTTGTTGCAGAGCTTCAACAAATCTGACACGTCCATCAACAACCTGCTTGAGCGGCTGCAACAATACACCACCACGTTTAACCAGATCAATAGCAGTCTTTCAGATGAATTAGATACTGCCGATATAAGCCAGCAAATACCCAAAACACAAAAAAGGATAGTTAATATCAAAGCCCAGGCAAATACGCATAAATCGAGCACACTGCGGTATTTATTTGTGTTAAGGGATAACTTAGACCACCTGCAGGATATAGTGGATGGCTGGCAAACGGACCTGGATACGATAAATAGTAAATTAATTCAAAATCAGAAGGATCTCCTCGGGTTTTCAAGTGATTCGTTATTAATAAAAACCGTTCCGTCTGATAGTTTACTAAGGCGTACTTTTTTTGCACAGCGAAAAGCCGTGCGGCAGCTATGGCATAAAGCAGATTCTGCCAACCGCAGCAACCTGTTCAAAATTAACCTCCTGCAAAACAAGGTCACTGTAGCCTACGCCAATATATTGGATGAAACCGACCAGATCGATTCGAAGGTAAAAAAGTTTGCCGCCAGGGCGTTTACCGGCGAATTTGGCTATATATGGGATATTGATCCTGCCTACAATGACACTAAAACCGCGTTAAACAGCACTATTAATTTAAACAACAAGCAACTTTATTATTTTATAAAGAATGAAACGCTGATCCATTTTGCAGGGTTATTGTTTATAGTAATAGTTTTTGGCTGGATACTATATAACCGCGCCAAAGCAAAACAACTGAATGAAGGCGAAACTATACTTGCCCAGGCAAATTATATATACAAACAACCCATTATCTCGTCATTATTAGTGGGTGTTGCCATTGTTCCTTATTTCTATGATCATCCGCCGGTGGCATTTTTAGAATCACTTTTTTTAATATCCATTATACTGGTTTTGTTGCTGGTTAAGAAAAACTTGCCGAGCGCACTCTTTAGCGCGTTTCACCAATTATTTTATGTCACCCTGGTTTACAGCATGAGTAATTTACTCATACAGATAACCAATATTGATAGGTTTGCTATCCTCTTTTTAAGTATTGCGTCTATAACAATAGCGTTTGTATTTAGTGAAAAGGTAAAAAAAGCGCCCGAAAATTATTTACCCTATACCCAACTCGTGTTAAGAATATTTACGGGCCTGCAAATTTTATCATTACTATGCGATATAACAGGCAGGTTCAGCCTGGCAAAAATTATAGGGATAACCGCCGTTTATAATCTATGGCTGCTGGTGAGCCTCTATTTTGTGGTTAACATAATAACCGAAGGCTTGTTTCTGCAATTCCAGGCTAAGAAAAATGCCAATAATATCATAGGCTGGATAGACTATAGCCTGCTGCAAACCAAATTCAAGAAAATATTAAGTACGCTCGCGGCCCTGTTATGGTTATTCTTCCTGTTCCAGAATTTAAACATCGATGATTCTGCAACAGACTATATAAAGGATATTTTAAGTCAGTCGCGTACGGTGGGCAGCGCTTCATTTACCTTTGGGGGTTTTGTTATTTTCATAGGGGTGATATGGCTCTCATCGGTAATATCAAGAATAATAAGCTACCTGTATGATATTTCGGCCGAACATGCCAACTACATCAATTCGTTAAAAAAGAAAAACCGCACTTCTACCCTTTTGATCAGGATAGGCGTAATAACTGTTGGCTTTTTACTGGCAGTTGCCGCAGCAAAATTCCCGATTGATAAAATAACCATTATCATAAGCGCATTTGGTGTTGGTATAGGCTTTGGCTTACAAAACATTGTGAACAACCTGGTATCGGGCCTGATACTGGCATTTGAAAAACCAATACAGATAGGTGATATTATTGAGGTCGATACCCGCTCGGGGACGGTAAAAGAAATAGGTATTCGTTCTACAAAACTGGCAACAGCCGACGGCGCGGAGGTAATTATACCAAATGGCGACCTGATATCGCATCATGTAATAAACTGGACGCTGAGCAACAACAACCGCCGCGTGGAGCTGATAATAAGTGTGGTGTATGGTTCGGATATTGAAAAGGTAAAGAATGTACTTATCAATATTTTAAATACCCGCGATGACATTATGAAACAGCCGGAGCCATTGGTTTTCCTGCATAATTTGAGCGAAAAATCGGTTGATTTCAGGGTATTGTTCTGGGCGGCCGATATTGGCCAATGGTTAACCCTAAAGAGTAATGTATTAACTGATATTTATATTGTATTTGCTAAAGAAGGCATTGAGATACCATTACCACAGCAGGATATACATTTAACTTTGCCCGAACAGGTAAACCCTGCTAATAAAAATTCTCCTGGTCAAGATCAGTAAAGGTTTTGTGTTTTCGGATAAAGAAATCCCATATAATACTGCCGTGATACATACCCGTAAGCTTTGAATTATAGGTTGTAGGGTAGCTCCTGTCGAAAATATGCCGTATAAAATATTGATGCGCCCGGCTAACTGCCCAGGCATCGCGGCGTTTTCCTTCTGTTAAAAACCTTATAATAGCCATCGAGTCTAATAGAAACCTCGCGCTTATTACAATAAATGCCTTCCAGAACGGGAGGTTCTTTTTAATAAGCAGCAGGTTGTTACGGAAATTTAGGTAGGTTTTAAACGGGTTCTCCGTAGTCAACGTTCCGCCGCCCAAATGGTATATCTGCGACTGCGCGCAGTACATTACTTTATACCCTTTGTTTTTTAAGCGCCAACAAAGGTCTATTTCTTCCATGTGAGCAAAAAAGCGTTCATCAAACCCGCCTGCTTCATCCCAATATTTTTTCTTGATAAACATTGCCGCCCCCGACGCCCAAAAAACCTCGCCCGATTGCTCATATTGACCATAATCCTGCTCTATTTCGTATACTATGCGTCCGCGGCAAAAAGGGTAGCCAAAACTATCAATAAAACCACCGGCGGCGCCTGCATGTTCAAAATGGTCTTTTTCACTGTATGCTTTTATTTTAGGCGCGGCTACGGCAATAAGCGGGTCGCCTTCCATCAAAGTTATCACTGGTTCTATCCACCCGGGATAAACCTCCACATCCGAATTTAGCAGGATATAATAATCGGCCTCAACTTGTGCAAGTATGCGGTTATAGCCGCCGGTAAACCCATAATTGGTGTCATTTTCAATAACACGAACGGATGGGAAATTACTTTTAACATACTCAACCGATCCATCAACAGACGCGTTATCGCCCACAATAATCTCCAGATTGGGCCATTCCGATGTTAGCACCGATGGCAGGAACTCCCGCAAATGGTTTACACCGTTCCAGTTTAAAATTACAATAGCAACTTTTGGGTAGTTATTCATCAATTCGCGTCCTCCGGCTTAAATTTCCATCTCCGGTGCGACCAAAGCCAGTATTCGGGTTTCTCCCTTATTAATGATTCCAGGTATTTCACGTGAATTTCGGTAATTTCATAAGGTTTGGTTTGTTTGGGCTCCTCCACCAAAGGTACTAAGGTATAAGTATAATAACCTCTTTTTACAAAATCAATTCTATAAAATATCACGACGCAATTAATCACTTTGGTAAGTTTTTCAACCCCCAGGAACACCGCAGTAGACTGGTTAAGAAAGGGTGTAAAATATTTGGCATCTTCCCTGGTAGGCGTTTGGTCGGCAGCAAGGACGGTAAAAGTTAATTCGTTCTTATATTCTATCATCTTGCGCAAGGTTTGCCGCATGGAGATCATAGTGGCACCAAAACGCGAGCGGGTTTTATTAAAAAAATCAGTAAAAACAGCGTTCGATTGCGGCTTATAAACTATGATCCTTCTTTCATTGGTCAGAAAACCAAAGCTTAAAGTGGCCATTTCCCAGTTGCAATAATGACCCGCGGCGGCCATAATGCTTTTACCCTGGCTAAAATAATGTTCTACCAGTTCCGGATTAGTGCATCGCATGCGCTTCAAAACATCCTTTGCCGGGATACTGATGGATTTTATAGTTTCCATCATCAAATCGGCCATGTATTTATAGTATTTTCTTTCAATAGTTTTGCGTTCATCAGCCGATTTTTCGGGGAACGAATTCAGCAGGTTCTCCTGCACAACTTTTCTGCGGTAACCCACCAGGTGATAAAGAATAACAAATAAAACATCCGACACCATGTACAAAAACCAAAAAGGCAACAGCGATACCATATACAAAAAGTAGGTACCTAATCGTGAAAGCCCTTTTTTTATCATTATTTTCGGCGGGTTTTATCTGCAAACATAAAATATATGATTGAAAAAGGCGCTGTACTACCTATGTTTTATCTTCCGCCGGTGGCGTATTTTACAAAACTGAATGCTTACCAACCTGATATACTGTTTGAAAGAGAAGAGCATTTCCCAAAACAAACCTACCGCAACCGTGCAAATATCTATTCGCCCGATGGGATATTGCCGCTTACCGTCCCGGTTGTTAAAGGCTCAAAAATGCATACTAAGGTAAAAGATGTAAAAATTATTTATGATTTTAACTGGCAACGTTTACACTGGATGAGTTTAGAATCATGCTATCGTAGCTCGGCCTATTTTGAATATTACGAAGATGATTTTGCCCCGTTTTACCAGCGGCAGTTCCCTTATTTGTTTGATTTTAATGAACAGCTTTTACTATTGCTGCTGCGTTTAATGAAAATACAATTCCCGCTGCAATGCACCGAAACTTACGAGGCTGAATACACCTTGCTGGATGATTACCGGAACGCAATAAGTCCAAAAAAAGAATATAACTTTGAACAAAAGCCCTATTTCCAGGTTTTTGAGGAACGGCATGCGTTTATTAAAAACCTCAGCATTGTCGACCTGCTGTTTAACCAGGGGCCGCAGGCGGGTGGTTATTTGTAATGCT
>CAISKH010000264.1 GCA_903885865.1 uncultured Mucilaginibacter sp. | reverse complement strand
CATTTTCTACACTCCTTTGTAGTTTGTTAATTAATTAATTTTTTAGCTAAATTCCCAAATAATGACGACACCAGAGCCACCGTTTCCGCCAGTACCAGCAGCACCTGTAGTTGCGCTCACTGAACCAGAACCACCAGCACCAGTATTTGCGGCTGCATTATTTCCATTTGCATTAGTAGTTACGGTGGTTACGGCAGCTGCTCCACATCCAAAATAACTATTACCGCCAATTCCCGAGCTAGTACCTGCTGCCAATGCAATACCATTACCGCCTGCACCGCCTGTAAGCGTTAAATCTCCTGTACCTGCTACACCACCTGCCGCACCGGCTACTGCACTAAGCGAAACCCCTTTTAGTGCGCCTGAGCCAGCTTTTGCAATAACAATACTCCCCACCGATGTATCATTTCCGTTATTGCCGTTTGCATTAGAACCGCCAGTACCACCTGCCCCAATTGTAACGGTTTGACTTGCCCCAATGGTCGCTGCTGCAACATAAGATTGTGAATAACTACCCGCACCACCGCCACCACCAGCATTGTAAGCACTTGCAGCACTGCCGCCCCCTGCGCCGCCGCCCGCTATACATTGTATAAAACAGTTTGTCATACCAGCGGTTGGTGTATACGTTCCATTGGCGGTAAATGTTTGAATATTAATGACACGACCTACACCACCCGCGGCAGCCCACGTACCGTCTCCACGCCAAAAGGTAGAACTGGATGCACTTGTGCCGCTATTTAAATTTGTAACGGGAAGATTTCCAGTAACACCCGTACTTAAAGGCAAACCCGTGCAACTGGTCAATGTGCCACTTGCTGGTGTTCCAAGAGCGGGTGTAACCAATGTTGGAGAAGTAGCACCAACATAGTTACCTGTACCTGTTTGCCCAGAAAGCGTCGTGTTATCTGATGATTTCGTTGTCATAGCTCAAACCATCCTAGTTATAAGTAATGTTACCTTGAGGTCCACCAAGTACAGTCCATGTCGTATTTGCTACAACACACAAAAGACTTAATGAATCAAAAGCATTCGTAGATGCTAAATAACCGCCTGTGCCTGTTGTGGTAACCGCTGATCCAATATGAATTAATTGTGAGGCATTTTGAGCAATTTGCCATCCGCCAGCACCTAATCCTTGCATATCAATAATTGATCCAACAGCGGCAGTTGTTGGAAGTGTTAAGGTAACAAGACCAGCATTATTGCTGATATAACCTGAGTTAATCGCCATTGCTTGCGTTGTTCCAGTCACGACAGTCCAGCTATTTGCGACACCTGTTGCAGTAATCGTAATTGAACCAGTTGAATTGGCAATTGATATACCAGCACCCGCCGTTAGCGTTGCAGCAGTTGGCGTGCCGGCTGTGTTACCAATAATCAATTGACCATTGGTCATGGCAGCATAAGAAACAACCCCCGCTGAACTAACAACAATGCTCGAAGAATTTGTTGGATTTAAAGCAAGAAATGTAGCAACGCCTGTACCCAGTCCTGATACACCCGTACTGATTGGCAATCCTGTACAACTGGTTAATGTACCACTGCTGGGAGTTCCCAAAGCTGGCGTCACGAGTGTTGGTGATGTTGAACCAACAAAATTACCCGTTCCTGTTTGTCCACTTAAGCTTGTATTGACTGAATTATTTGTAGCCATTTTTCATATCCCTATGTTATGCAACTGTAATATTTCCTTGTGGCGCAGAGCCTACTTGCCACTCCGTATTTGCAACTGTACAAATGATGTAAAGTGCATCTTTTGCATTTGTTGAAGACAATGATCCACCTGAACTGGTTGTGTCTGCGCCTAGAACAATCGTTTGTCCCCCACCACATTGAATCAACCAACCACCCGCACCTTTTCCGATGACATCAATTTCATCGCCTACGGCACTTGTTGCGGGTAAATTCAGCGTAACCAGCCCAGCATTATTGGCAATATAACCATTATGAGAGACCATATTTTGAGATGTGCCGGTAACCATATTCCACGTGAAACCAGCAAATCCCATCCCTGAAATCGTAATGGATGTTCCTATATTGGCAATTGAAATATTTGTACCTGCGATAAGTGTTGAAAATCCCAAATCGCCGCTGCCATTGGTATACATTAAGGTATTGGCTGCACCATCTGAATTGGGAAATCTCAAGCCCGACAAATAGACATATCCTGTACCTAGCGGTTCTATAGAAATGCCAATGTTGGTATCAGTACCAGCGGTAGTTAATATGACAGACGTGTTGGTTAATGAACTGACCAATTTTAAATGATTGACGGCTAATGCACCTGGACTGGCATATTCAAACAGATAGTTTCCGCTACTGTCTTTAATGCCTGTGCCTGGAAAATCAAATTTAAAATTTTCAGTAGGACTTGAAGGGCGAAGACCGACAGGGATATCCCCGACCATCATTTCGCCGCCACTTGTGAATTGAGAAAACTTTATTTCAGCCATCCGATGGCTCCCTAGTTATCCTATAACGCTAATAATTTAATTATTAGTGCCTACTGTATAAAGCACAACACTCACATTCGTGGTGGCTGTTGCAGTATAAAAGTGTAATACATCTCCGGCTTTAACTTCTCTGCATAATGTCTGATTATCTGATACCAATTCAGACGTTGTTGCTGCAAAACTAGTGCCAGCCGGAACTGCCGCAGTTGCATTTAAAGCAACCCAGACTAAATTTGCATCAACTTTTATGACTGCTTTATAACGAGGTGCTTTGCCAGGAATGGTTAAAGTGGTATCCGTAGTGGCAGCAAGTGCCGCACTATACATTAAATCACTGGAACGTAATCCAAAATCATCGACGGGCTGTTGTGAGGTATAAGGCGTAAGTGACATAATAAATCCTTTTATTAAATGTTAAACAATTCCCAATCGGGCATCCGCTACGAAATGAAATAATGCAATGGCTTCTCCCGCTGCATGCGTTGAACCAGCGGGTACAGCAATTGATCCAGTGATTGCATTTCTATTGACGGGTTGCAGGGTAAAACCGGTTTGTCCGCTATCCGTTAATGTCCAATTTCCGGCAATTGCAGTATCGGCAGTACTGATCGTATTAGCACCTTGATACAACAATACAACCACATTTCCAACCGCCCCCGTCGTAGGAGAATAAATAGAAGGTGTAGTGGCTAGCCGTTTTATAGATGAATATCTAACCTCTAAAAATCTTGGGAAGGCAATTGAGGCTGTTCCAAGCGTACTTACAAACGCATACTGTTCGCATACAATTGCGCCATTCGTTGAAGCGTTGCCCGCATAAGTGCCTTGATCGTAACTTTTCTCATAATAGTATTCGCATTCTCTAATCACGTCACTAAACGTTTGGGGTGCTGGTCTTGCGGGAATATCGCTGGGTATTAATGATATGGAGTTAACCGTAATTGCGGTGGAAGCATCCACATAACCAAACGTAACGACCATCGCGAATTTATCCGTATCACTAATTTGGGTGCTGTCGGTTAGCTCCCACCCCGTAAATGCCATATCATTATTAACATTGTTAATTTCATCATCTGTCGTGATGGCTGGCAATGTAGCCGTTGCGGTATCAAGTCCACTTCGAGGTATTTCTGTCCATCCTGCCGCTGATACGGTAAATACACCACTGGTTGCTACCGTTCCTATGGATGTTGGCAATGTGGGGATACTTGAACCTGAATCTGCCCTAAACAGATAAACACGTAGGGTGACCGCATCCGATACGCTTGTGACATACCCAAACACGTTGACTGATAAAGGCGTACCCAATATTTTCTTGGCATCATTTCCTGATAAGTATTGCATCAAATAAAAAGAATCATTTGTGCCGGCTGTTGTTAAAGCTAAACCATTGGTAACTGAATCTCTGGCAAATGCTACCGTTCCACTGACACCACAAAAAGCAATTGTTTGATCAACAATATAAGCTGCTGTATTCGTAATATTTCCAGAAATTGCAAATTGAAAAGGATTTAACGGAAAATCCCATGCCGTTAAAAGGCTTGCCGCCGGTCGACTATTTAAGCGCGGTATATAATAGTCACCCATCAAGGCTTGTTCGCGATTTGAGGCATTCAGATCGTATTCAAGCGTAGCTTGACTCAATGTAGGTATGACCTGAATACTACTTATCCTCACATCTGATCCAATCAGAAATGATAAGTAGATATCCACATAACCTGCATAGTCAGTATTTGTATCTGTTGATAATGGGATTGGAGCGGCAGTGATTCCAGTAAGTACATGATAACCTGAGTTATCAAAAGCGGCATCGACGATAGGAATAGGTGAACCACCGATAGATTCTACATAGAACATTTCAATACCGCTGCTGCCGGCTAGCTCATTTCTAGCAATCAATGTGCCAGTTAAGAAGATGGATTGATTCGCTGTACTTGCCCATAGACCAGAGTTTAGATATAGGCGTTGCCTTAAGTAACAACTCGTAATGCCCAATGAAACACTAATATCCAATACATAAGGGGGACTCGTTGCCACATTATCGATACCCGATATTGCAATTCTTTCAACGGTAACCGTTCCTGTGCCGCTGATGACAAAATCCCAATTGGGTGCAAATTTAAAGACTTGATTGGTTGCGGCACTAGCGATATAGACAGTTGCTTGACCTTCATTAATGAAAACTTGAGTAAATTGTGGGTTGGATAGCTGATTTTGAATGCCAAATCCATTGGTGGTTGGGTTATTAGCCGCTGTGACATTGGGCCAAGCTTCCCTTGAAAACTGCTCTACGCCGTTACTATCACGACAAACTACATAGTAAAGATCAAGGTTTCCGTCCGCATCATAAGGGAAATAATAGATGACGACGTTATCGCCGCCAGCATCTTGCGGAGTACCAACAGAACTTAAAGGCACAGGATTGGGCAACGCGGTGAAACTATAAGTCGGCGGTGCGCCAATTAACTGATAAACCGTCTTTGGCGTATTTCTGGCAACATCGCGATAAAAGGTTAAAGTACCGTCCGCTAAAGGCAAACCACTGTCTTTATCGACAAAATAAGCCTCTAAGTCAGAGGTTACAAAATATTGTTCATTGAGTGCCATGGTCTATCATCCTTGATAATTTCGTCTATTTATCCTATCATTAAATTGTTTTTAATGGGGAAATTTATGCTTATGATTTTATTATTTGTTTGTATTTACCTATATGGTAGGCTCTTAGCTTGGTAAATTATTGCGCAATTGCCTGCGCACCGGCTTTTCCAAGTAGGTTATGAAAAGCCGCAATCAATTTATCTTTCTGTGTTATTTCACCTAATTTATCTAATTCATCTGCCCATTTTGGATTTGTAATCAATCGTACTGCCGCTACATCGTATTTATCGCTATGAAGTAATTTGTGTAAATATTGCTTAGCCGTTCCAGTTAAATTTCCTTCTTGGGCAGCGTTTTGACGACCCAATGCGGCGGCGGTTCTCGCCGTTGGCGTAGGGATTAATCGCCCAAATACTAATTTCATATCTTCTAACTGTTGTTGGGCGTTCTTCATACTTTCAACTTGTTCAGGGGTGGTTGCCATTTCTTCTAACCGCTTAAATTTCTTTTGAAGATCGCTATAGTCTCTTTTATTAGATAAAAGAGACTTAAAAAGATTTGTTCCCGTTTCATCTTTTTTATTAAATAAATCCTCAATTTCCCTACGCACAATGCCACGTTCTGCCAATTGGCGAGCTTCTTTATATTCAGGTGAAACTTTATCTAATTCAGAAATCAGACTATTTTTAGTATCTCTAATGATTCTGCCTTGTTTCTTTGGTGCTTTTTCAATCATATCGTCCATCGCTTCTTTGATTTGATTAAGATATTCAACGCTATTTTCAGGAACGCCTTTAAGCTTTTCCCTATACGCAGACTCAGATTTAACATCTTTTAAAGCATCTTTAAATATTTCATTATCTTTAAATTGATCTAAGGTAGATTGGGGAATTTGTGTTGCGTCTGCCATTTTATAAAGCGCATTTTTTTGTTCTTCTAATTTTTTTGGAAAAATATTGCCAAATAAATCTTCAATAGATTTTTCTTCGGAAGCAGAGCGTTTTTGTCCTGATTCATAGAGTTTTTGAGAACCTTGTGGACTTTTCCCAACGGCTGCCTCCATACCAGCGGCATAGGGATTACCTGAAGCCTCAGAGGGTCGTACGTGTACGCCTAATCGTTCACCCGCATTTAAGACATCTTGATAGTCTGTACCTTTAACCCCTTTGAGCATATCTTCTCTAACGCGTCTGTCTAAATTTCCACCGCGTCCGCCTAATGCACCTAATAAAATAGCCGACAAATCAGCCGCAGGTTCAGGCGCACCAACGGATTTTGCGCCATAATACCCTAATCCACCTGCGCCTAATCCACCTAAAACGCGACCCACATTACGAACCGTTGGATTTCCTGATTCGACGGCTTTCGATAATGCCGAGAATGGCGCGGTGATTGCGCCCGCTTCCAATGCCGCTTTCCCTGGCTCTGGCGATTGCGTAGCAGCAAAACCACCTTGAGAAATTGCATTTCCAAGTCCTGCTTTTAAATATTTACCCCAACCTGGCAATTTATCTATTACTTCACCGAGTTTTCCAAGCCGAGTAGCGGGCAATCCTAATGAGACACCTAATTCTGGCGCAAATTGTATCAATTTATCGGCTAAGTTTTTTTGGTCTTCGGGTATCCCTAAAGCCTCGGAATAATTGAACTCGTCTTGTTTTGGTATATGGCTAGCTAACTTTTCACTAAACAAAGCAGCAATATTATGAGGCGCGTTAAGGAGTCCATGACCTAATTGTGCTAATCCTGCTAATGGGTCTTTGATGCCGTAACGCAATATAGCGTCTCTATCTTCCTGATTTTCTGTAGGGTTTCCCTTACTTTCAGGTGTAGGGTTTCCTTTATACATAGCAGCATATTCTGGGTAATGCTTATGTATAGCGTTTCGCATAACCTCTGGCGGCGTATCATCAGGAAACTCAAGCTCGTGTTTATTGGGAAGTTCGATAATCATTACTCAAAATCTCCCGTTGCAGGATTATATTTTTTCCTTACAGGTGTTTGTGATTGATTAGCATTTGATGCGCCTATTCCAACCGATTGTTTTGCTTTTAAAGTTGCGTCCAAGGCTTCTTTGAGATATCGCAGGGATTCTTGGCGCGCTAAATTCGACATACGAGGCCAGCTAGTTTTAATTTTAGTCTCACTATCACGTAATATTTCACGTGTAATACTGGCGGTAGGTCGACCGCTATTGATGATATTTTGATTAGCCGCCGCATCCGTTTGTAATTGTTGGGCTGCCGCTAATCTGCCTAAATTAATTTGATCTTCCTTTTTACTAGAGAAAGTATCCATAATTTGCTTAGGACTACGCCCTGCAATCGTATCGCCATAAGGCGCAATCGCTTCGCCGATGTATTTATTTAAAACGCCTATTTCCTTGTCAGCTTGTTTGCCTCTTACCATATTTGAAATAAGGTCAGCGGTAGTTCCATATTTACTAATTCTATCTAGTGAAGACACCATAGCCGGCGTTACATTAATTGGCGTTCCATCTGGCAATGTGGTTTTTCCTTCACGTACTGCATTAGAAGCCTCAAATATTTGTTCGGGTTTTAAGTTAGGATTACTTTTAGCGGTCAGATTTTGGAAAAAATATTCCTCTTTGCCGCCTGTTCCTAAACCTGAACCCCCCGTTTTACGATAGTCCGATAATGCTTGTGCCTCATCAATTTTTGATTGTGAAAGTTTAGGATACCATTGATTTTCAAGGCTTTGTTTCATCGCATCAAGCGGAGTCATTGTATTTAATCTATTAGTATTGGCTTGATGTAAGGCGCGCTCTATGGCTGCACTTGACATCTCAGAACCAAATTTTTGTGGTTGTTCTTGATTTAACAAACTTTGAAAGACATTTTTTAGTTGTCTTTGTTGAGATTCTTCGCTAAATTTTTGAGGCTGCTCTTCTACCAAATATTTTTGTAACTGATTGGCCAATTCTTCTTTTTGCTTTTGTCGCGCTAATTCCGCAGGTAATTGACCAGCTTTATAGCCAGTTGCCAGATTTTCAACAAAATCCTTAAAAAAAGGATTTCCCTGTGGTTCTATATTGGCAAAATTAATCGGTTGAAATGGCATAATTTACCCCTCAAATGAATCGATTGATAAAATTGCTGCCGAGAGTGCCAGCATTTGCACCTGGCAAATCCCAACCGCCAACTGTGCCAACGCCTTTTAGAAGACCAGATAATAGATCGCTCAGACTCTTATTTTGATTGGCTTGTCCTTGGAATGCCAAACCCGCTTGCGTGCCAAGTACATTAGATAAGTCACCGGTTAATCCTTTGGTGGCATCAAAGCCAGTATCAAATTGATGCGTAAGACCGCTTAATCCTTCCTTTTGAATGCCAAGCACATTGTTAAGCCATTGCTGCATATCATCGCCCATCAATGTATCGGAGATACGCGCTTCGTTGGTGATGTCATTTAAGCTGCCACGCATACCACCAGCGGCAGCCGTGTTACCCGCGGCTCTTCGCATTTCATCGTTTTTTAATTGATACGAGCGCGATGGCGTATAGCTACCCATTAATTTTTCAAAAAATGCCGCGGGGTCACTTCCCATTTGGGTAATTTGAGGGTTTAGGGTGTTATAGGCTTCATTCCCGTGCTGAATATAAGGATCGTAAGCCTGGTGTTCTATCCCTGGAATTTTATCAAGGTAAGGCATCGCAGCATCTGCGGGATTCTTACCCCCTTTGAAAAAGTCGCTTAACCAACTCATAATTGTATCTCCCTATACGCTGGTAATGGTTTCAATCACACCCGCTGCGGTTTTAACCTGCAACTTTGATACATCGGTGTTAAACCATACCGTGCCATCCGTGGCATTTGGCTCAAGAGCCGTTATTTCTGCTGTCGTTTTTTGTGGGAACTGCACACCATTATTAACAATAACACCATTGATAATAGCACTATTAATCAAGCCATTCAGCAATATAACCGCAAGATTTAATGCTTGAAATGTTTGATCGTTATAAAGATAACCATCTGCCGTTAACCTACCGTCTTTTTCCGTATAATACATATCAAAAAATGCTGGTAGCGTAGGAATACTCATAAAATCACCTGCGCTACGCCGTCTTTGACAACGAACCGTTGAAATCCCCAGAATCTCAGTTGTACGGTAAATTCGTTCGCCTGACCCATCCTATGCCATCGTATTTGATTTCTGTAATTTCCCTGTGAATTGAGGTTTTTACCCACCACATTGCTAAACGATTGATTGCCATTCTTAGAAAACGACATATCAACACGTGGGATATCAAAGACGCCAACACATGATCCATCCTCTGCCAATATAGGAATGCCTGTCTCAGTTACGATTTGTATCTCGCCCGTTTCAGTTATCAACAATCCACTGCACATGTTCTCTTGCGGTGTGATTAAATAGGAATCCGTAACGCCTTGTTCTATCCAAAAAGTAAACTCGCCCACCCTAAAACGCGCTGAATTATCAAGCTTAATCTCTTTGCAAATGCGTATTCTGGGAATCACATCGCCAAACAACGTATGGTCAAGATTGTAGTTGTAAGTCACAAACTGCGTTCCCATCTGATAAATGCTTGCATCATTAAGCGATACAAAATAAGTATCTTCATTGAAATAGACAATTTGGCGTGCTGGATGGAAGTTTAAATCCTGATCGGTAACATGAAAGAATTTAGTGGTCGTAAAATCATAAAACAACGATAAATTATCATTCTCATTGAAAAATGTTAGTTGATAGAACAAATGCCCATCTTGTCTGAAAAAGAAAGCCGTCGACTGTTCGGGATGTACGATTGTCTGCATTAAGTAATCAATGCCATCTGATGAGATACGCTTTACCGATGAACCATCACTCATAAAGATAGACGGTGCATTATTCTCGTTTTGCGCTAACCAGACCACATACTCCTCATTTGCGGCAATCGTTGCCACAGACACAGTACCACTATCAATATTAAATGACTGAATCCTTCGATAGTTTTCAATATCACCCACTTGTGTCCAAACTTCGGCGACCGTTGAACCAAATACAATGACATTATTGCCACGTCCAGGCACTCGTTTAACCGCAATGGCACTGTCTGGCTTGGTTTGTAAGCTAAATTGCGTGTTAAGTGTAATGGTCGTTGCGCTACCATATTCAAAGGCATACCAATTTTGTGAATTAATGCTGCCAATTGACGAAGCGATTAAAAAGAAGGTGTTGTGATAACACACATAATTGGGAATGATTGGATTACCAAGAAAAGTAAGTGTTTGCTGGGTAAACGTGTCATTTTCATAATTGTAGATATAAGCCGATTGCCCATCCACAATACAAATCTGGCTCGATAAATTTTCATCAATAAAGACCTCACCGGTATTGGTTTCGATATTTGCGATAAATTGCGGGGATAAGTTTGCACCTAATTTGTAGACAGTACTGGATACAACGGAAATGAGAAATTGACCACGTATTGAATGAAACAACGCACGCCCTTCACCAGCGGGTAGGATTTGGGCGGATTTTTGAAATCCAGCATAATTGATAAGCCATTCATCTGAGATAAACATATTGAATGTTTTCTCAAGTGAAATCTTGGGATATCTCCCAAATGTAGAGCTTCCCACCACATTGACAGGTACTTGCTGGGCGTTATTAACTGGCATAGCCGTTCCTCTAACTGGGGGTAGTCCATCCTTTACCCAAGTTGATGAAGGCATAATTAAAGCTGCCGCGTTTCTGCAAAGTAGATGTCTTAGTCAGCCTCAAATCAAGCACACGTGAGTTTTTATTAATCCAGGCTTCGTATTTACCTAACTGTTTCACAACCCCAGGCGGTACATCATAGGCATATTCAGCGCACATACGCTCTGCTAAGCAATAATGTAGATAGGTGGTATAGAACTCATCGAATACCAAGGTTAAATCCTGACCCAATGCCACGGTTGGAATATTGAAAATCCCATGTATTTGCATAGGATAGTTTTGATCGGGCTGAAAGTAGATAGATAAATTACCGCCTCCCAATTGCCGCTCAAAGTACCATTCAAATGGCAACGTCTGTATGTTTTCAACACGGCTAGAGCCAAAATAGGCATTTCTTTTTTCATATTTCATCGCATAACGGACTTCATCTAAAAAGAACGTTAAGGTATCAATTTGAATCAGATTTGGAATGAAATAAGTCTCTTGTCCAATAACAAAGTTGGCATTATAGGTGGTTTCATAGGGAACCATGCCTTCATCAATATTTTTCTCTGTGATGATATTATTTAGCCACGTCAGGCCGTCGCCAACCTGCGCACCGCTAACGGTCTCAAATTCACGTGATACAATCCCTGCGGTATAATATGAACTGGAAATTAATTGATTGGTGGTATAAGCCATAGCAAGTCCTTTTGCTCATATAACATCCCAGAAATAAAGCCCCCACAAGGAGGGCTTATTCATTAAGAGATATAATCTTTAAAGCCGGCAACCAATAACGTCAATGTAGCTGTACCTGTGACCTTATAAAGAAGGGTCGGTACGCCCGCATTGAGTTCTATGGGAACCCAGACCATACCAACCTGCGCTGTCGTAACACCACCAGAAAGTTGAACAATACCACTTGTAGCAACCGATCCATATGGCAAAAATTCAGCAAGATCAGTCGTCGCTGTACCGGTAAAGGTATAATTCAACAAAACTTCAGTTGCGATAGGTGGTACGGCGGTTGAAAGATTCACAGGGGTAAAAGTAGTCGCTGCACCCGCTGATAAAACGCTGATTCCCACATCATAGTAATAGGTACGCGTTTCATCACTTCCATATTGCCAAAATTGGAGGATATTTGCTGATCCATCAGTAAGTACCCATCCTATACGGCGATACATATCATAACCGCCTGATGGATAACCACCTGGTAATACGGGTGTTGATACATTCAAGGACAATAAACCGGCAGTTGGTTGATAACCAGTAGAATCACCAATAATGTAAACAGCATAAAGACTACTGGCAACTAATACAGCAACATCGACGCCATTCGCACCGACTTTTGCGCCATTAATAACAATAGGTGTCACAGCAGTTGTAGGGGCATCAGGCGTAGCTGCGGTGGGTTCTAAAAGAATATCGTTAATATTGGTAGAGTTTCTTGCGGCCCCTAATTGCATAGTGACCTGTTTGGGGGTCATTGCTCCAATAGCGATTTGTGCTGAAAGCTGCAAACCATTGGCATATAAAAGACCGGCATTAACAATCGGCGTATTTGGAATAGACATAAAATAACTCCATTTAAATTAAGTTAAGAGACGCTTTCGTCTCAATCCATTTAGTGGGGTTTGACCAATACCAATGAGGAGAACTCTATATATTGGTCAAATTACCCAAACCCTTTATATAGGCAAAGCAACCATCATGCTGTATTCATCTACCAAGGTTTTACCCCAGATGATGTCATGCACCATACCGCGTTGGTTTTGTCCAAAGAGCGAGCCATAGTACTGACGAATGGACGCGCCACTATCTGGGTCTTGTTGTACTGATGTTGGATAAGGCACTTCATCAGGCAGTTTTGGCATAGCCAAGAACAAAGGATTGCCAGCCATGATTAAACCGCATCGATGATCTGGTAATACCGTGACCTGCATACCTGCCACAATTGGTGTCGTAATATTTTGGTCTTGTCCCGCAGCAGCTTGAAGTGCAGGATAAATATTCACCGTAACTTGTGAACCACCCGTACTGGCAGCATTGGCAGTAGCCCTAAATTGCACAGGACTTTGTGAGGGTTTATGACCAATAAAGGTTAAGAACCGAATATCAGTTTGACCAGCAACACCATCACTAAATTGGAACTTATCATAAGCCAGGATGGAATTGGGGTCATTTGCCGCAGCCGTACCACTGAACGTGATTTGAATAACGCCACCCTCTGCATTAGTAACTGTGCTAACGACCGTTAAGACTGAACCTGCATTGCCTTCCGTACCTGCGGTATGGGTTTTGAGCAAGTTAGACTGATACCATTTGCAGTTTGAAAAATCGCCGATTTCCCAACTCATGGACTCACGATCACCACGCATAGGCGTGAACTGATTTAAACCTGAGTTAACAATCAATGGGAAAGTTAAATCAGACAAATAACCCATCGTGTTGTCTTTTGCCGCACCAAAGTTACGGAAAAAGGCTAACGCATTGGCTAATTGTAAATAGGTGGAAATAGGGGTAACACCGTCACCATAGAAACGGAAAGTGTTTGTTTCAGCTAAGGATGCGACATCTGACTCAACCTGAGTACCGAGTTCTGCAATGGCAGATTTACCAAAAACGCGCATATAATCACGAACGTTGAAGATAAATTGTTGTGCGGTGAACTCGTAAGCGGTTGAGGCTTGCTGGCTAACAGTCAATTGTTGAACGCGCTGAACAGCAGATTGGAAGTTAACAACCAAGCTGTTTGTCGTCGTGAAACGAGGGGGCAAGTCGAAAGATACTGTGTCACCAAGATTCTTGGGGATATCATCGTTGAAGCGTTGAAACTTCATATTAGCGGTGCTAATAAAGGCAAAACTGTTTAACAGTAAAGCTAAGTTTGATTCATTATAGGTAATAACTTGTTGCAGAATATTGACTGGCATTGCAAAACTCCTTTTTCACAAAGAAAATATTTTGCAACGACCTTAGAATATCGGAATAAGGCGATTAACCCCTAAGCCATGATTGATTTCTCAAATCGGTGATACCCTTCTTGCCGTTGCTCCCAGAAACTCGGGAAGATTGCAAACGGTCAAGAGGTTCAGCAACGTTGTTAGAATCCTCATCGGCTTTAGCTTGTCTATTTTCAGTTATCGAACGCGATAATTTCAACAATTCAGCCTGTGCTTGTCGGGGATTCTTTTCAGCGAGCCTATCAAGTCCAGCTAATTTTAAGGGATTACGTGAAAGGTCGTAGATTACGTCCGCTGCGTTATCCATTCCAGCCACAAGATAGGTAAGCTGTGGAAAGGCGGTCGGGTCAAAGTCCTTGGTAACATCCTCAAAATCATCGTACGAACCTTTGCCCTGCTCCATTTTAGAAAGATAAGAATTTGCAATACGATCCATTTCAGTTTTGATTTGGCGTTGTTGCATTTCCTGATTAAATCTTTCCTGCACTTGCTGGTAGATAGCATCAGCATCCACGTCACGCGGTACGTTTTCATTGCGTTGGTGTTGCTTTTGAGATTGGATAGCTTCCAATTCCCTTTGATGCCTTTCTTCCATGTCGCGCTGAATTTGAGCGGCTTGGTACGTTTTATGCTTGATAATCTTGTCAACCTGAGATTGAGAGATCATCTTCTCTTTTTCAGGTTCAGCAATCGTATTATCTACAGCATTTTCGACTTGATTGTTCTCTTCCATGTACATCTTCCATGATGTGTCACTGTTGACCCGCGTGATGGCGGTAAAGCCTCGGTTCGATGAGTTCGCCCATTTTTCCGCATGGGTGCGTAGATACCCAAGAATTAAAATGCTTGGTCATTTTCCTGATTTGGTTTGTATCCATTGCTTCCGTGCAAAGATACAAGCCTTAACCTATCTGGTTTTTTTAAAAAATCAAGTGTCTTTTTTATTTAATAGAGCCTTTTTTGACCATTTTTTTGATTAATTTTTTATCTTCTCTGATATCGCTATGATTTTCTTTTCGTTTGTTGCCTTTTTCCTTACGTTTCATTGTTTTAGTCTCCTTGAGTTAGTGAGGTTAATCTTTCCAAAATTTCTTTTTTTTAGGCTTTTTATTTTCACCGGCTTGGCTGTATGCGATGGCAACCGCTTGTTTTTGTGGCTTTCCGGCTTTCATTTCAGCCTTCACATTTTTTGAAAAACCTTGTTTGGTTCTGGCTTTTGCTCCTTTAACGAGTGGCATCGGTACGCTCCTTGCAGTTTTAAAGTGATTTAAAATACCTTGTGATGGCTTTTGATATCCTATTGCCATAGTTATTTACCTATCTGGTCTATTTTCTTTTTTTTGATTTTTCCTATTTTTGGTGGGGGTGGTGGATACATGGTTCTATAAGCCTTTTCAATACTTTCTTTATCATTGTAGCCTTCCCTTTGATATTGTCTTACCAGTTCACCAAAACTTTTAGGTTCTTTATTTTCCATTTTCTACATTTTCTTTGCTGGTTTCGTGTAGGTGTTTGCTGACATTTAGCGTATGTTCAACTGCTGTCCTGGTATTTTCTGCGTCAATTTCTGCCATTTTTAGCTCATTTTGAACGTCTGCATTGCGTATTTTGCTCATGACATCCAGGAATTTTGTTTCAGAATCACGCTCTTTAATCTCAAGGTTTGCCGCATCAATACGGGCTTTTTCCTGAATTGCCATGATTTCAATCTGCGCTTGCGTGGGTGACTGCAATTCTTTTTGGGCTTGCTGCATTGCCATGGCTTGTTGTTGTTGCTGGGCTTGCATTTGCTTCATCTGTACTTGTTGCTGCATTTGCTGCATCTGGGCTTGTTCCTTTTCATACTCAACCGCTTTTTCTTTGAGATCATCAATGCCACGAATATCGATATTATCGAGTAACGTTTGTAATCCTTTCTGACCAAAGAACTGACCGAAGGTTGGCATGGACTGGCTGAGGCTAACAATGGTTTGTAAGGCAATTTCCTTTTGCATGGCAAAATTAACGCCTGTTTCGACTTTGACTTGTAGATGGTTCGCATCATAGTCCATATACAACGAACCCTTTTTGTTGATTTCAAAGTACTCACGCTTACCATCAGGCAGCAAAACAGGCAGACTTCGGGGAGTTCGATAATACTTTGGAATCAGATCCACAATGATTTGGGCAACGCGATTAAGTCCTTTGATATAGCCAACAATGAAAGGAACAGAGGCGTTATTGCTTTGTATCGCACTGCGAGCAAAGGCAATCCCTGACATCTGACCGTTATTTTGACCTGCCGCGCCATCATAACTACCCAAGATAATTTGAGTCATTTCATCGGACATTCGGAAAGTTTCGGCAATCTGAGGAGGTATAGGCGTGCGTACGACTTCTCGAGGAGGTGGCAATATAACCGTGGGGTTATTGGTATCCAGGAAATGGTTATAAATTAACGTATCAGCCTTTTGAACGTTTTGATAAGCACTTTGATAATCTGCTGGGATAGACTCAAGAGCCACAATAAACTTATGCTGGATAGTGTTTTCAAGTTCATTGCCAAGGGATTGTCCCGCTAGATTCTTAAGCCTTTGTATTCCCATTGCATGATAAACATAAGGACGCGTCATCTGCATATGTGCGCCGCCTTCCTTAAGGTTAACGCTATTGCCATCAACAAATACGAGCGGTAGGTACTTATAGCCAGTTTCGATGACATCCAATAACATGCTTTCGCAGAATCGATAACGCATGATTTTTTCAACCATCGTCTTTCGTTTCTTAACGATAGCGGGGGGTTGTTCAATCATTCCCCTTGAATCCCATTCCTCCAAGAATTTTTCGTATTCTTTCTCAGTAATCGCATGCCCATTGCTCAGTTTAACAATAGTTTCTCTTTTGCATTGTTTTTCGTAAAAATCACAAACAAGGACAATCTCTTCATCCTCATTTTTAAAAGACCAATCAAAACCTGATAAAGACCGCGTAAACTTCATATCCTTAAGCGCATCAGCACCGAATTTATCCTCAAATTCGCCTTTGGTCATTGGGTGAAGTTCACCACAAAATCTGCCATCTCCTTTGTGAGAGGTTCGAGCTAATGGGTCAAATACACACAAAGTGGGATCGAATGCCCGTTCAATGCAGATATTTTGCTCAAAACTCATCTCATTAATGTAATCGGTATAGCATTTAAGTACCGAAAAACCACCTGCTAGAAGGTCTGAATAAATGTTGTACTCCAACATATCATTCGAGCCATCAAAGAATACGGCGCGCAAATGCGCTTCAACGACCTCAAGGGTCGCATTAAATTGTTTATCGAGCATTGAAAGTGGTACGCCATCTGCGGCGCGTACCATAAGGGAGGGTTGTTGCTTGGCAAATTCGCCGCGAAGCCTTGATATATACGCTTCAAGAATATTGAACTCGATAGTTGGCATTCCCCTATCGGCTAGGGTCGCCTCTTCGTTTCCGTCTTCAGTATCATCCAGCGAGCTACGGAAAACAAAACGCATGAATTTTTCATAGCGTTGCACGTTTTCACGAAAATACTCCCGTGATTCTTCGACTGACTTCTTGAGTTCCTTAAGTCGTTCAGTATGTTTTTTGGCTATGTCCGCCATACAGTGCCGTCCTAGCTCTGATTTTCCTTTGTAGAGACTGATTCATGTTTTCAAGAATCAATTTCCTTTCAACTTCCTTGTTGTCATTAGAGTATATCGTTTTTTCAATTAAAGCGATACGAATTGCGTCGGATAATGTATCGGCAATGTCATCGTGTCTATGCGTTTCATTAGCGGTTATTTTGCTCATATGGCTAATGCAACTTTCACGGTGTTTTGCATTCCGACTAAATGAAATTCGCTTAGAAGCAATAAAAGGCTGAATCTCAAGAAATCGTTGGGTTTTGCCACCGGATGCAATCGTTCGTTCAATCTGCCTAATCTGCATCCCTCTCAGTTCTTGAAGTACGCTAACGAGCGTTACCCCCGTTGATTTTTTTTCAATGGCAGCCATTAAAGGGGGTTTTGGATATCGCACACAATTGGCGTAAAAATCCATAAATGTTTCTTTTAAATCCTTGGGTTCTATACGAATTTCCATACAATCAATCCAATGCAACCCAATTTCGCCCGTTTTTCTTCCCATCGTTTCAATTTCATAGACTCCCCAAAAACTGAAAACCGTTGCATCATTCCAAGATTTATTCGTCTCTGCCGTATCGGCTGTAATAAACGTGGTGTGGCAAAGCGGCTCTTCATCCAGTAAAACAAACCACTCTGGTTTAAATAATCCACCCCCTGCCGGCAATGGGTTTTGTTGATATTGGCTTGCGAACACATACGGGGATTTTTCTTGTAAAGCGAGTAACTTCTCCTTTGGCATCATTTCAGGATAAAGGGCATTACCCGCTTCATCTAATCCCTTAAGTATGGTGGCGTGCCAAACGTCTACGTCTTTTCCACTTAAAAAAAAGTCGGTCAAATCGGCTTCATGTACCCGTTGCCCAATATAAACAATCGGTACGTTTACCCCACGGCAGCGTTGCCGTATGGTTTCATCGTAGTTATTAATGACCCCTTGGCGGATGGTGTCGCTGTGTGCCTCATCTGGTTTGTGGGCATCGTCTAGGATTACGCCGCCAGTAAAGCGATTTAAGCCAGGTAATCCCGCATCTTGCCCAGTGATAGCACCACCAGACCCAAACGCTTTAATTGAGCCTCCGGCGGTCGTTTTAAAGGCATCCTTGGCGCGGCTGTCAGGGTCTAGTTCCACGTCGAACAAATAGCGGTACATTTTGGATGCAACAATAGAGCGAATAAACGCCGTATGCTTGGCGGCTAATTCATGAGAGTAAGAAATATAAAGATAATTTGAATCGGGGTAACTTGCCCATCCCCACGCCGCCCACATGCTGGCTAACGTGGATTTACCGCAACCAGGGGGTAAATTGATGATTTCTCGTAGGACTTCAAGCCGTCTAACCGCAGTTAAAGCACGGCAACAAGTGATATGATGGGATTCTCGACAGGTAGGTACTGATATAATGAACTGCCTACCCGTTATATATTCAAAAAAATAACGGGTAAATTCTAATAATGAGCCACGCAATTTAGCGGCTTGAGTTTCCTTTTCGTGGTCAATTGGAGTAGCCATCCGTGGCTTTTTCCTTTTTAGTTACTAACTATTTTTGTAAATTAAACAAATATCTAGCTTTTTTTGCTCCATTATCTTCTAAGAAATTAGCAACTTCTTCATGTTGTAAACTATCGCCTTCATCTGCATAATCTAGGGCTGATTTATAATCTCTATCAATGTAATTCGGACATGCGCCACTTTCTATCAATGCTTTAACAGCAACCATATTCCCATCTTCTGCGGCAATAATTAATGGTGTTTTATCCGATAACGAAAATAAAAATGTCCTAAAAGTCTCTGTCCCGCGTCCATTAATAAAATGTTTGTTATGTTTTAAAGTCCTAAAAAATTTACCATAATTACTTACACCATGAGTTTGTAATTTTAAATAATTCTCTCTAGCTTCCTTTTCGGTAAGTGTAGAAAAAGTTTTTTTAACTAATTTGGTAAATTTTCCAGGAATAATAGCTTTTGCTTCTTTTGGAAAATCAATTTTTTCTAAATTTTTTATTTGTCTTTTAAACAAACTGTTTTTAACGGGCAAATTATCATTGTCGTTAGTCAAATTTGTAATCGTTATAGTCAATAGTTTATTGTTAGTAGTTAACGCCTCAATTTGTTGGTTGTTTTCAACAATCGTTGCCTTTAGTTTCTTATTCTTTTTCTCTAAATAATTCGTATAGCCTTTTGATTCTTTTAGAGAATCTATTGCATCTTTTAATTCAACGCTTTGTTTGTCGCATCTTAATTCTAATGCTTTATATCCACAATAAATATTGTGATAATGTTCTCCAAATTTTACAAAATCTTCTTGAACATGCTTAATATGTGCGCTTTCAATATAAGTTAAATTATTAAATGTCTTCAATGGTTTTCTATCATGCAGCCCAATTAAAATATCTGAGTCATTTTTACCCCTCAAATTTCCTTGTGTATCAATAACTGGATTTTCAATTGTGTTAAATGCTTCAACTGTCATATGATATTTATAGTGGCATTCATCTTGTATTTCATCAACGGTAGGAAATTTTAAGTTATCATTTCGTTTTTCTTCCATATGGATTCTCCTTTAAAGGATTTAAAAAAAGCCTAATCGGCTAGGCTCAACTTTTTCCTCTTCCCTAGGAATACTATCCGTATTTTTGAAGAAATGTTGAATCATTTTTAATAAATGATTTAACATTTCTCTTAAATCTTCACTAATAGTTTTTGATTCTTGAATTTCATCCTTAATAATTTTTATATCTTCCATAATTGTTATTTGATCATTTTTATATTGTTCATTACCTTGGTCTACCATTTCATTTTTGTTCTTTTTCTCTAAATAATCCCTATAGCCTTTTGATTCTTTTAATTCAACGCTTTGTTTTCCGTATTTTTCCATTGCATCTTTAAATTCAACGCTTTGTTTGTCGCATTTTTCTATTAATCTATTAATTTGGACAAGTAACCTATCCATTTTGGCAATAATTCCATTTTCATTTCTTGGACGGGCTGCAAAAGGCATTTAATTTACTCCCTGTTAAGTTAAAACTACTCATTCATGGATTAAAACTACGCAAAATGTAACACAAATTTTACAAATGACAAAAATTTGACTATATTTACACCTCACATCAAATACAAATGGATTTTTGTATTTTCTTTAATGGATTAATCGTTAAAGGAGATTAAAAAAATGCCATTCAATCAAGCAATTCGCAAAAATAGTCATATTTTATGGACTATTAGCTTAATCCAAGACATCACACCGGAAGCACAAACCAAAGCCGAGCTTGCCGAAATGGTCGGGGATGTGGTCAGTACTGACACAATCGATAAAACGACATTGTGTTTAGCAGATACCCTCCAACGCTTCCGATTTATGATTAAAGACGGGTTAACGGAAGAAGAGGCGACGATTAAATGCCAAGAAATGGCAAAAACTTGGCATGCGGATAACGCCGAATCATTAAGAAAATTAAAAGAATCAAAAAAGCTTTCAATTTTAACGTGGGATGAGTTCTTAAACTGGTCTGAATATGAAAAGACAGTTAAAGACATTGAACGGTTTTACAAAGAAAATACCAGATTTAGCCGAGACGTTGACGGAAGAGTTAGACAAGAACTTAATAAAATAAGTCATGAAGCTAAAATAACCGACCGTACACAACAAATTGAATTAATTAAAAGATATCTATTTGAAGAGTGCGCATTTCAAAAATTTGCTTCATCTAAGTATTTTGATTACGAATTATATAAAAATCCGTTTCCACCCGCTGCGCGTGATATTAAAAACAACACAGACTTTGTAAGTCCTGGAGTCATGGTCGAATTGTATTTTACGCAATTTAGTAGTCCCCCAAAAAATAAGCCAGAAAATAAGCCGGTGGTTCAAAATTATTACAATCCAACCAATCTTATACCGTATGGAAATATACCCGTTGGTATCGATTTCCCGCCCATGTGGTCAAATAAACAAGTTTATCATTACCCCTCTGAATCTTCTTTTAACAATAGAAACTCGTTTAGTCCTGTATTTAGTAATAGTCCTCCTAAACAAAATGGTAGTCCTCCTAAACAAACAGATTTTACGGACGTTAAAACAGCAGAACAAAGCCGTATAGAATTTGCTGAGTTTATCGAAAAATCGCTCAAAATGTTGCCTGAAAAAGACCAAAAGAAAGCGATTGAATCCCTGGTTAAATTCACGACCAATGAAATTTTGCCTTTGTTCTACAACAATACAAATGAATTAAAGACTTAATCTATATATATATAGTCGCTGGCGCGAAACTAATTTTTTAAAAAGAAACGCCCTCGATGCGAAGGCAGGGGCTGGCACGACAGTTTTTGCGAAATTTCGGCGGTAATCGCTGTTTTTTTCGTACCTTAAGGTTTTTTTGGTATACTGTTCATTTACGTTTTGATTAGGTTTTTATGTTCGTAACCAATTTACTAAAATTCGTTTGGGAAAAAGTTTATTTTAATGTTGATTTACCGGTAGACCGTGATAAAAAGTGTGAAAAAGTTTATTTTTTAGAGTTTATATCAGCACTGTTAGAATTTCTCCTGCCTACCACAAAACCAAGAAAAGTCAGTGGCGGATTTTTTAGTTACATGTATTATAAAGATGAGTATTTGAGTCGCGATAAGCATGAATTTGGTTTTCTTAGACTGTTTTTTATATATTTGGTTGACTTGGTACTTCTTATTCCGCGGCTTGTTGCCAATATCCTTAAGCTTATCACCGAAGTTTTACCGCTGTTGCTGCGTGAGCTGACTTACGCGGCTTTCCAAAGCATGCTAAAAAAAGTTCAGGATCAGCAATCTGGGGGGGGGCTAACAAAAAAACTTTATCAAGCGGCTGCGTTGATTTGTTGGGGGTTTACCAGCTTATTTAGCTTCGTTTATTTTGTTGGTTGTCTATTGACCTCTCCGGGTCGTACCATTCCTGCTATTCTTGAGACATTTAACAAACTTGGATTACCGGTACTGGGTGCTGTTCTTGCCTTAGCTTGCGCGGCGTTAGTATTTTGCTTTCATTTTACGTTGCTCATGATAGGTTTAGGATTTACTTTTCCTTCAGTTGCGCTATTAATTTCAGAATCAGGATGGGTAGGTGCTCTGGCGGCGAGTCTTTTAATGTTAGTTGATGGATTCGGTGGGTTTATCTTTAATACCAATCCAAATAATAAGAATCTTATCGTGGGGTTTGACAAGAAGAAAACAGATTATGAGCAGGATCATCGCCTCCCCATGGGCGCGTGGAAACTGCAAGCGATTAGCTGTGAAAGGATTGTTGACGATACCAATGTATCAATTCCCCCTAATGAATTTAGAAAAATATTTAGTGATGATTATGAACCTATAAAATGCGATGTAGGAAACCGACCGCACATTTACAGTGATGAAGAATTATTTGAACAAAATGATCAATTAGTGTTTGAATATAGGCGGCAAACTGGTCGATTAGGTGGGGATCCCCCCCTCTAGCTAAGTTATCTATTTTAGCTCAGTGCCTAACCTCGTGTTTTCAACTGCGGTTACTATATACCTAAGATATAAACCACTTAATTAATCATTAAAGGAATAATTTTATGATGCAATCAATGGAATTGTTTGAATTTTCAAAGGATATTGCTTTTGATTCTTTATTTAACCTATTTAAAATAAATTTTAGTTGGACTAATGAAGAAGGTTTTATATTAGGATGCAATTTACAGATGTTGAACTGTCTGAATATGAGTGATTTTAGTGAAATAATAGGCAAACATCATTCAAACTTTTCGAGTAAATCAGCATGGGAAAATACCCAAGAAGTCATTAATACTGGTAACTCCATCACCGCCGAGGAAATCCATACCAAAGAAAATGGGGAAAATGTCTATTTTCTGAGTATGAAAAGCCCTATCAAGTCTCCCGAAGGCAAGATAATAGGAGCGGTTATCCTTGCCGTGGATATCACCGACCGCAAGCTACTTGAATTTGAGCTTGAAAAGGCATTGGAAGCCTCTCAGTTATCAGACAAGACGAAAACCCAGTTTTTGCGCAACATGCGCCATGACCTAAGAACCCCCCTAAGCGGAATATTAACGATTTCGGAATATTTAGAGAACACCGAGCTTGACCCAGAGAAAAAGCAATATCTAGGCGATATTCATAAATCCTCAAACTCTATACTCAATCACCTAAACGAAATTTTAGACTACGTGAAGGTAGAAAGTGGCGAACTACCCATCATCGATAAAAAATTTGATATTTCGCAAATGCTAGATGATGTCTATCGGATGATGCGCACCTCAGCCAACGCCAAAAACATTGATTTTAATATCTCTATTGACGTAAGCACCCCTCGCTATTTAATAGGCGACGGGGTAAGAACCGAGCGAATTTTAATCAATCTCATATCAAACGCCCTTAAATTTACATCCAAAGGTCACGTTCATATTTCGCTTAAATGGATTCCCAAGAGTGATACAAGGGGTATCGCCCAATTTACGATTGATGACAGCGGTATAGGCATCCCGAAAGATAAACAAGACTTTATTTTTGAACGATTTAACAAACTCAATGCGTCCTACAGTGGCATTTATACCGGTGCGGGCTTAGGTCTTAAGCTCGTAAAACAATTTTTAGAAGAAATAGGGGGACAACATGAACTAGAGAGCGAACCAGGAAAAGGTACAATTTTTAAAGTATTTATCCCGTATACCATACCTTTGGTATAAAAAACTCATAGGGATAATCCAATTAACTTACAAGAGGAGTGTAAATCATGCACGCTATTAACAAAATTTTACTAGTCGAAGACAACCAAATCGTAAGCCGAATCACCAAAGACGTTTTAATGAAAGAGTTTGATTGCCAGGTAGACATTGCGGAAACGGGCGAAGCCGCCCTCGACCTCGTGGAGCAAAACGTTTATGCCCTAATCCTTATGGATATTGGTTTACCCGATATGGAAGGTTGCACCGTTACCGAGCAAATACGCGCCAAATCTTCTAATCCAAACTCAAAAGCTCCCATCGTAGCCGTAACGGCACACGCGGAAGACGAAGAGAAAGAAAAATTTATCAGGGTGGGCATGAATCGAGTGATAATAAAGCCGCTCGATAAGTCACTGGCTCAATCCCTTGCGACATTCCTACCGACCCTCGAAAAAGAACCGATTGGCAGCTATAGACAAGCTTAATCACATACGATAGGTTATTGATTCGGAAAACTCGCTAGGCTAATAAAACAAAGTGGAACAGTAATTCCGGTTTTACCTGTTTTATGATGGATCGCATAAGGATATAAGCCAGCGCGTAAGGATACGCATTTCATGGATGAAGGGGCGGGTTTTTCTCATTATCATTACTCATCTACCATGCGTAGAAGGAGCAGTCGAGACCGTTACGGCGGTCTTAGCCTTTTGTAGGTTAGTAATTTTACGCTCGATTATATGTAAATCGTAAGAAATTATAAACATCCACGCTGCCAACAAAATTTTTGATACCGTATTCATTTTTTCGTCAAAATTCACGTTTTTCCTCGTTTTTTTATTGCGTTTATTAAAACTCTCGCTTGTTCTCCTCATCCAATTTAGCCCTCAACGCTATCAATTCAGCCTTTAATTGGTCGTTTTCCTCGGTTTTCTGCTCAAGTACTACTCTATCGCCGTATTGTTTCGGCAATAGCTTAGAAGCAAGCCATTTGCGCGTATCAATGCGCAATCTATCAGCCGCGTAACTTTCAGAGGTGGAATTGTCCGCAATTTCTAGGCATTCCTCCGCGAGCAAATCCGCTTGTTTTAGCTTCGCGCACGCGTAATTAAGTCGGAAGGTGTCGACCCTATTACGCCATCTTTGTATCGTTTTATCTGATGGAATTTGTGGATACATTTTACAAAGCGTAGGCAAGCCAATGGCATGAGTTGCCACTAATTCACAAATAAAATCGCCCATTTCCTGAGTATATTCTAAAGGTCTACCGCCTTTGTTTTTAGGCTTCTTCGTAATTATCGCTGATTTTTTGGGGGTTTTCTGCATCCTTGCAATCCCTCTCCTTGGTTTTATCGGCTTTATTTTTGCTATTTATTTTTTTAACGTCTTCAATAGCTTCCTCGATAGTTGGCGCATAACCTGTACCCAAACACAAAGGACAATCAACCGATACGCCGCCCATATTAGTATAGCTGTAGGCAGTTCCTACCTTAAATATTTTTTTACGTCCTTTGCAGCGTACACATCTAGTTTTTGAATTTGCCATTATTAAATTCCCTTTAATTTACTGGGTTTATTATCCATATAAACCAGGAAAAAAGCCAATTTTATAAATATTGTAAACATATTCCAAAATAAGTGTTGACATGTTCCATTTTATCATGTAACGTATTCCATTAAGCAACCATGAATTAGTTTTTAAGCAACCTTACTGGGAAAAAACCATGATTAACTTTAATGAAATTAGCCAAGAAGACCTAGAAGCAGCAGCCGAGATGTACGACGCTTTAGTAAAAGGTGATTTTTACGAAAAACACGAAGAAGCCCGAAAATGGATGATTGAAAAAATCCATGAGGGGGTGAAGTTAGGAGGAATAAATACTGAACAAGGAGGTTAGTACCATGAGTTTTAAGGGCAGCATGGAAGGTTGGGACGAAGAAGAATGCACTTTGAGCCGTTATTGTACGTGTGAGGAGTGTTTAATACGATGTGAACAACAAGGAGACAGAGAGTATGACGAATGGAGACAAGACGAAATCGAATCAGGAAACGCCTATTATTAGTTATACTAAAAGCCTCATTCCTATTTTATGGGATTTTTTAGAGAAGCAGCGCGGAATTTACTCAATTTCTGTTAATGTATTCACTTTGGATGATGATTTGGTCATCAGCCTAATTAACAGAAAGAAAGTAAAAAAACGTTTCAGAATACCAAACAATAGTTATGCCATAGATAACTTGCGTGCGTGTCTGAAATTTTAAGGCAACCCATGAGTAGATTGCATGTCTGCTCATTGGGTTATCACTCAATATCAATCAAACAAGGAGAGTAATTCAATGTTAATACTATCACGAAACGAAGGGCAAACAATTTATATCGGGGATAATATCAAAGTAACAGTCCTCGGAATTAACGGAAAACAAGTTCGTCTAGGCATAGATGCACCGGATGAGGTGGCAGTAGACAGAGAGGAAATTTATATAAGAAAACTAAAACAGGCTGAAAAGTAACCGCAGGGATTGCGATACCAGGTAACATGAGTTGCGTTGCCTGTTATCGCTTTTTTTTAACTTTTATTTGGAAATTTCCACATGTTAACGCTTATTATTGTTGCCTCTCTTTTAGCATTTTTCTTTGTATTATCTAATTTAGTATGGTTCTTTTTTTGCAAACATAAATCAGAAGTATTGAAAATAGTAGACAAAAGTTTTACTCAAAGTGTAAGTGATAGCTTAGATGAAAAATTTAAACTTTTAAAAGAAATTTCAGATTTAAAAAATAAAAATGTAAAAATGGCTATGTTTATCGCTAACAACGATATATATGAAATAAATAAAAAAAATGATGTTTTAATATTTGAAAACAATGAATTACGTAAAAAAATTGATGTTTTACAAACAAAAGTCGAATGCCAAGAAAGTTTTGTTAGGGGTGCAAACATGGGGTACGAGGCACTGAGTGACTGTAATCCTACTTTTTTTAAGCCAGATGTTCCTACTACAACGACGGTGGTTGTAGAAGAAATTGAAAACAACCTTAAGCTTAATTAAACAATACCCTAAAATCTAAATCCTGTGCGATTTTTTCAATTTTTTTGACTTAACCCTAGCAACCCTAGCACTAAATTTTATAAGTGTCTTAAATCGCGTTAAAATCGCTTATACGATATTTTTTAATTTTTCCTCTTTCGCTAATAATTTAATGGCTTTTTTAACTTCTTCCTTGTCGGGCATGTAATCCTTAAGGTTAGCCCCAAGCTCAACCATCCTTAACGCATGTGAATACTTGTGTATTAATGCCACCTCTTCAGGGGTAAATAGGGATTTCACTACTTTTCTTTCATTGTAACCGGCTGGGGTTTCAAAAAATCCTGCTTTGATAATGCTTTCTAATCCCTTCATACGCCTTGGAAAATTGTATCTCGTCTTATCCCCGTTATCTAAATGATGGCTACATTGCTTTAAAAACTCCCTATCGTTTCTATCAAATACATCAGCGGGTAAATACTCATCCCGTAACTGTAATAGCTTACTGTCTGCTGTTTCATTAATGATGAAATCACTACTACTTGAACCACTGGATTTGGTCTTTTCCTTAGTAGTAGTAGTATTTATTTTATTTGATGTAATGATCTTTGATCTAATTGGGTGGCACGTGTGCGACGGGGGGGTGGCAGCTGTGCGACGGGGGGGTGGCACGTGTGCGACCCCCTCTTCTCGTTTTTCCATGACTTCATTGCGAACGGAATTTGTAACAATACCAAGGTGTCTATGCCCGTTAATGTCTTCACGAAAAATATATTTTTTCTTACATAATCGATTAATGGATCGGATGACAGTACTACGGTCAACATTTAATCTTTTTGCAATATAATCATTGCTGGCATATACATCGCCGGTTGTATCTATAAAAGAACGGACAATCATATACACCCTCAAATCATGAACAGAGAGAGTTAAATCAAAAGCTATCCGATCAGGCGTATTGTAAATAAATTGATAAGTAGATATTTCTTGTGTTGATGCTTTAGACATGGTATTATTTCCTTTGGTTTTAATATTATTAGACATGGTATTATTTCCTCGCTTCTACATAGTAGTTTTGGATTTTCCTAATAACCTTGGCAGATTGGTTAGGATTTGGCAGGATGCCACTTTATTTTTATGCCCAGTTAACCATTTGATTGACTGGGCATTTCTTTTTCTATTCTGATTGTTTCACGCACAAAAAACCCACCAGTTAAATATTAAGGAATCCTTAACCAGTGAATAAGTTCATTTGAATTTAAAAAGACTTATCGTGTACAATATAATCAATTGCACCACTGGTAATGGTGTAGTTTCCATTTGCGGTTAACGGTTGTTGAGGCTGTTAACTCGCTCAAGGCTTGCGCCAATCCTCGCTACCTTCGTAAAAAGGTAGTGAGGACATTCTAAGTTTATTTATCCGATTAAATCAATCAAAAATCATGATTTATCTGACTTTTTCAAAAAACTCTCAATCGATTCCATGATTTGTAAGGACAATGACTCAATTGCTTGTGAGCATAATTTATTGTTTGAATGGTGAAAAATCACCAAATGACCTT